>JBBIQF010000574.1:2319-4052 GCA_037442445.1 Planctomycetaceae bacterium | reverse complement strand
GCAAGGAGATGATCTGCGCCTCGCACATGGCCGCCGCCTGCTACGGCATCGAGAACAACCTCGGCACGCTCATCACGCCCCTGAGGGCCTGTTTCAACCAGGCCGAGCAGCAGTACCTGGGCCACCTGCCCGACTTCTACATTCAGATCGTCATGGCCCGCAACGAGGAAGACCGGCTGGTGCACACCGGGCTGTACGTGGGCGACGACCTGGAGACCTATCTGCAGGCCGCCCGGCAATCGCGCCAGCAGAACATCACCCTCTTCGACCAGCCGGTGCCGAAAATGGTCTGCGTCATGCAGGCCGACGAGTTCGCCAGCACCTGGGTGGCCAACAAGGCCATCTACCGCACGCGCATGGCCTTGGCCGACGGCGGCGAACTGGTGATCATCGCCCCCGGTTTGGAACGCTTCGGCGAGCAGCCCGAGGTCGATGCGATCATCCGGCGCTACGGCTACGTGGGTACTCCGCGGATCATGCAGGCCTGGCGGGCCGACCCGGAACTCCAGGACCTGGCCCATGCCACCGCCCATTTGATCCACGGCTCGTCCGAAGGGCGGTTCACCATCACCTACGCCCCGGGCAAGCTCACCAAGGAGGAAATCGAACGGGTCAACTTCCGCTACGCCGACCTGGGCGAAACCCTGGCCAAGTACCCGCCCGACAAGCTCCGCGAAGGTTGGAACGACCTGCCCGACGGCCAGCGGGTGTTCTTCATCCCCACGCCCTCGGCCGGATTGTGGGCCACCCGGCAGAAACTCCTCGGCCGCGAGGACACGTAGAGGACACCCAGGCTGCGTGCTTTGCACGCGCGCGGCCGGGTGCCGCGCGATCAATCACGGAGGCCGCCGCAGGGTCGCGCTTTGCACGCGCGCGGCCGGGTGCCGCCGCTTGCCACACGGCAATAAGTGCGCAACGGGGCAAACGGCGGGCTCGGATGGTCGCCGGGCTTCTCTTGACGGCTGGCCGGCTTGCCAATAGCTTGGGTAACCACGCGATCGAGGCTTGGGGTGCCATACCCCGATAGGTACCGGGAGGGGGTTCCGATGAGTGAAGAGGAACGGTTGGTGGCCATCATCTCTCCGTGGGAGAAGCTCTCCGACGTCGTCAAACGCAAGTTCCGGGTAGAAAGCCTGCCGGCCGAGAAAAAGGTCGCGGTGTGGCGTGACGACCTTCAGACCGAAGCTAAGTTGACCGAGGAACTCAAGAAGCTCGGCATTCAAGACATCGAAGTCCGGCGCCGCAAAGTTACCACCCGGTGGCAGGACGTGCGATAGTTCGGCCTGCCAGTGCGCGCCAATTTGGGGCGGCTCTCCGTTCTGCGGTGCTGCGCGTGTCTCGGGCCCCGTCTTATGGCGGAGGCCGGTGAGTGCTTCCCGGAGAGGGCCGCCGTCCTCTGGCGACCCCTCCGCGGGAAGGCCGCGCGGAACTCCGTGGCCAGCCCGCGGAACTGCGCGGCTTGAACTCTGCGATGCCCCTGGCCAGCGGCAGCGTCCCTCAACTGTAAGCGCCATTCTGCCAACGGGTTAGGAAAGAAAACGGCAGAATCGCGCGCTTGCGGTACGCGACGTGCTAACTTTTGTCGGCGTAGCCCGGAGGGTTGATCCGTTCGGGCCCCAGTCAGGCGGCGCGGATTTGGCCCGCGCGATGGAGGCAAACGATGATTGCGCAGCACCCCCAACGGCCGGGGTCCAAGTTCCTGGCCGAGGTCATTGCCGAGACCCCCGGCGGCG
>JBBIQF010000574.1:0-2291 GCA_037442445.1 Planctomycetaceae bacterium | reverse complement strand
CTTGCAGTGCGGCAGTTGTGGCGGCAGTTGCCCCAGCGGCGCGGACATGGAATACACCCCCCGCGCGCTGTTCGCCATGATCAATGCCGATCGCCGCGACGAGGTGCTTTCGGCCAACACCATGTGGAGCTGCGTGTCCTGCTATTTCTGCACGACGCGCTGCCCGCAAAAAATCCCCATCACCGAAATCATGTATACGCTCAAGCGGATGGCCATCCGCGAGGGGAAGGCCAAGGGCGAGGATGCCCCGGCACTGGCCAAGACCTTTACCGACCTGGTGGAGAAGTACGGCCGCGCCTACGAGGTGGGCATCGCCCTGTTTTATCTCGGCATGAAGAAGCCGATGGCGGCGTTGCGGGCCGGGCCCATGGGCGTCTCCATGTTCCTCAAGGGCCGCATGGCGCTATTGCCCCAGCGCATCCGCCAGATCGACCAGCTCCAGGCCATCATCCGCAAGGCCCGCCAGCTCCGAGGTGCCGCATGAAGTACGCCTACTACCCCGGTTGCTCGTTAGAGAAGAACAGCGCCGCCTACGATGTTTCGGTGCGGGCGGTGGCCGAGGTCCTGGGCATCGAACTGGCCGAAATCGACGACTGGAACTGCTGCGGCGCCACCGAGTTCTTCTCCCAGGACGAGCTGGTGGCCTGCGCGGTGGTGGCCCGCAATCTGGCGCTGGTCGACGGCCAGCTCAACCAGGTGGTGGCGCCTTGCGCCGCGTGCTACTGCAACCTCCGGAAGGTCGATCAATTGATGGCCGAACTGCCGCAAATGAACGCCCTGGTCAACGAGGCCCTGGCGGCGGGCGGATTGCGCTACCGGCCGGGCAGCCTCCGCGTGCGCCACCTGCTGGAGGTGATCGTCGACGACATCGGCGAGGTGGCCGTCCGCGACAAGACGGTCCGCTCGCTGGCCGGCCTCCGCGTGGCACCCTACTACGGCTGCCAGTGGGTCCGCCCAGGGGCCGACGTCGATAATCCCGAATACCCGATGAAGATGGACGAATTGTTCAAGTGGCTGGGGGCCGAGGTGGTCGATTACCCCGTCAAGGCCCACTGCTGCGGCGGCCACATGACGCAGATCAGCGAAGGCCAGGCCTTCGAACTGATCCGCCGCCTGCTCCAGAACGCGGTCGATTACGAAGCCGACCTCATCCTCTGCATGTGCCCCATGTGCCAATTGAACCTCGATGGCTACCAGCACCGGGTGAACCACTTCTTCGGCACGAACTTCAACGTGCCCATCGTGTTTTTCACCCAGATGCTGGGGGTGGCGTTCGGGTTGGACCCGGCCCGGCTGGGATTCGGCAAGGAACTGGTCCCCGCCTTGCCCGTGCTCCAGAACAAACTGGGGGCCGTCCCCGCCACCGCATAGCATAGCAGGCTTGCGTCCGAGAAAAAGAGGATTCGCCCATGGCCGAAAAAGTCGGCGTTTACGTGTGCCACTGCGGCAGCAATATCGCGGGCATGATCGATGTTGCCGAGGTCGCCCGCTGGGCCGGCAAGAATCTCCCCGGCGTGGCCGTCGCACGCGACTACAAGTTCATGTGCTCCTCGCTGGGGCAGGCCATGATCGAGGAGGACATCAAGAAGGAGAACCTCACCCGCGTGGTGGTGGCCGCCTGCTCGCCCCACCTCCATGAAAAAACCTTCCGCCGCGCCTGCCAGAACGCGGGCATGAACGGCTACCTCTGCCAGATGACCAATATCCGCGAGCACGTCTCGTGGGTCTCGGTCGACCGGGCGATGGCCACCGAAAAAGCCAAGGCCCTCGTCGCCGCCGCCGTCGAGCGGGTCAAACGCCAGCAGCCGCTCCAGCCCATGTACGTCAAAGTCAATTCGGCCACGCTGGTCATCGGCGGCGGCATCGCCGGCCTCCAGGCCACGCTGGAACTGGCCGATGCCGGCTACAAGGTGTATCTCGTCGAGCGCGAGCCCTCGATCGGCGGGCACATGGCCCAGTTCGACAAGACCTTCCCCACGCTGGACTGCTCGGCCTGCATCCTTACGCCCAAGATGTCCGAGGTGGGCCAGCACGAGAACGTCACCCTGCTCACGTATTCCGAAGTCGAGCATGTCTCGGGTTCGGTGGGGAGCTTCCGCGTGCGGATCCGCAAGAAGGCCCGCTCGGTCAACGAAGACCTCTGCACGGGCTGCGGCATTTGCAGCGAAAAATGCCCGCGCAAGGTCGTGGACGAGGTGTTCGAAGCCGGCCTGGGCACCCGCAAAGCCATCTACTTCCCCTTCCCCCAGGCCGTCCCCCGCATCCCGGTGATCGACCGCCAGTCGTGCATC
>JBBIQF010000573.1:0-4093 GCA_037442445.1 Planctomycetaceae bacterium | reverse complement strand
CCGGCTCGTAAGCCGGTCACACGCGACGAACACCGGGGGCTTACGCCCCCGGCTCGTAAGCCGGTCACACGCGACGAACACCGGGGGCTTACGCCCCCGGCTCGTAAGCCGGTCACACGCGACGAACACCGGGGGCTTACGCCCCCGGCTCCTGATTGCTGCACCGGAGAGTGACGCCCCCCGGGCTCGTGGCTAAGGCGGCCGGCCGGGCCTGCCGGAAACAAGCTACGTCCCCGTTTCGGCTCTTGCGATAGCGCATTGCGGCGGGTAGGCTGGGCATCGATACGGGTGAACGCCGTTTTCCGGGGACTGTGGCGTGGCCGGCAGCCCTTGGCAAGCGAACGCGGCGCGGCACGCATCGCCGCGTTGCCGGAGATGTAGCAGGAGAAACGGGAAGATGTTTCGGCAGCCATTGGTGCGGACAATCGGTTGGGCGGCCTGGTTGGCGGTGCTGTGCGGAGGAGTGGCATGGCTGGCCGGCGGAGCAGCCTGGGGGCAGGGCGTGGTCAACGAGTCGGCCCGCCAGCTTCCGGTGGCGTACGAGGTCGATGTGGTGATCGTTGGGGGCAGCACGGGGGCGGTGGCGGCGGCGGTCGAGGCGGCCAAGGCCGGGGCTAAGGTGTTTCTGGCGGCTCCACGGCCGTACCTTGGCGAGGATATGGCGGGCACGTTGCGGCTGTGGCTGGAAGAGGGGGAACAGCCGGCGGCGCCGCTAGCCCGGGCGATTTATCACGACCCGGTGGCGTACCGGCCGGCGCTCTCGCCCAACCGGCTGAAATGCACGTATCGGGCCGACCGGCCCAGCGCCCCGCGGCACCGCGATACGGAGCCGCCGTCGCTGTTGACCGACGGCAAGTTCGGCCACGCGCCCAGCGAGAGTGTCGAATACGCTGGCGATGTTACGCTCACGGTCGATCTCCTTGCGCCGCAGCCGGCCGAGGAGGTCCGCTTGATCGCGTATCAGCGTGAGGGGCGGGACGGCTTCAAGGTGGAGAGCATGGCGGTGGAGGTCAGCGACGATGGCAAGGCGTGGCGTGCGGTGGGGGCAGCGCGCAACGACCCGACGGCCGAGCTGTTCGGCACGGCTGGCGACCCGTGCGTGGTGCTGGCGGTGCCCATCAAGGCCAAGACGCGGTACGTGCGGCTGGTGGTGAAGAAGGCCAGCGACGCGGAGCGGATCCTCTTGGGCGAGGTGGAGGTGGCCGGGCCGGCCAAGGGCGACGCGCCGCGCCGGGGGCGGCCTGCCATGCCCCGGCCGCTGCACGTCAAAAAGGTACTGGACGATGCCTTGGTATCGGCGGGCGTTTCGTTCTTGTTCAGTTGTTATGCCAGCGATGTGCTCCGCGATGCGGGGGGCCAGCCCTGCGGGATCGTGATGGCCAACCGGGCCGGCCGCCAAGCGGTGGTGGGCAAAGTGATTATCGACGCCACCGAGCGGGGCGTGGTGGCACGGCTGGCCGGCGCCAAGTTCCGTCCTTACCCGGCGGGGGTACATACTTTCCAGCGGGTGGTCATTGGCGGCCAACCGCGGTCGGGCGAGGGGATTGCCGGCGTGCGGGAAATCCAGCCGCCGTTCTTGGGGCCATTTCCCAATCGGGCCAAGACCTCAAGCGGGGTGTTCCGGGTGTACGAGTACACGTTGCGGCTGCCGGTGGCCGACGATTCGTTCGCCTCGCTGGCGGCGGGCGATCGCCAGGCCCGCCAACTGACGTATCACCCCGAGCAGCAGTTCACGTCGGACATGCTGTGGGAGGTCCCGCCAGATAGCATGTTCGGCCAGGAGCCGGCGCCTGAGGGGACGCCGGTAGGCCAGTTGCCCGTTGGGGCATTCCGGCCCAAAGGGGTGTCCCGGCTGGGGGTGCTCAGCGGTGTGGCCGATGTGTCCCGCACGCAGGCCGCGCAACTCTTGCGGCCGATCCATCTGATCGACTGGGGCCAGCGGATCGGCAAGGCAGCGGCGGCCGAGGCCCGCCAACTTCCGCAGCCCCAGGGGGCCCATTTGCCGGGCGAACCAGCGGCAGTGCCGGCTGCTTCGGGCGATGTGCGGGAGCTATTGGATGGGGTTCGGCCGGGGCAGGCGCTCAAGCGGGTATCTCAGTCGGCCCGCTCTGTGCCGGTGCTGGGGCGGTACGATGTCGTCGTGATTGGCGGCGGCACGGCCGGTGCGCCGGCGGCCATCGCTGCCGCCCGCCAGGGCGCCCGCACGCTGGTGGTCGAGTATCTCTCGGGCCTGGGAGGTGTGGGCACCACTGGGGCCATTTCCTCGTACTATTGGGGCAACCGCGTGGGATTCACCAAAGAGGTGGCCGGCGGGGCCACGGCCTGGGTCATCGAGCAGAAATGCCAGTGGTATCTGGACGAACTGGCCAAGGCCAAGGGCGAGGTGTGGTTCGGCGGCATGGGCTGCGGGGCCCTGGTCGATGGCAGCCACGTGACAGGCGCCGTCGTGGCCACCCCGCAGGGACGCGGCGTCGTTTTGGCCAAAGTGGTCATCGATGCCACCGGAAATGCCGACGTGGCGGCCGCCGCCGGTGCGCCGTGCGTCTATACCGACCAAAGCGAGTTCGCCATGCAGGGCACCGGCCTGCCGCCCCGCCAATTGGGCGCAAGCTACACCAATACCGATTTCACCATCGTCGATGAGACCGACATGGTGGACGTGTGGCACATCTTCGTGCGGGCCAAGGACAAATACCCCAACGCCTTCGACCAGGGCCAATTGGTCGATACCCGCGAAAGGCGGCGGATCGTGGGCGATTTCACCCTCAGCCTGCTGGATGAGATCAACGGGCGGACCTTCCCCGATTCCATCGTGCGGGCCTACAGCAATTTCGATACGCACGGCTACACGGTCGATCCGTACCTGTTGCTGGAACATCCCCTGGAAAAAGGGTTCTACGTGTATCTGCCGTATCGCTGCCTGCTGCCGCGGAACCTCGAGGGGCTGTTGGTGGCGGGCATCGGCATGAGCGTCCACCGCGATGCGCTGCCGCTGGTGCGCATGCAGGCCGATATCCAGAACCAGGGCTACGCTGCGGGGGTGGCGGCGGCCATGGCGGCCCGCCAAGGCATCGCACCCCGCCGGATCGACGCGCGGGCACTGCAAAAGCACCTGGTCGAAATCGGCAACCTGCCCGAAAGCGTCCTGACCGACCAAGACTCCTACCCCATGCCGGCCGAGCGCATCGCCGCGGCCGTCAAGAGTTTCGGCGCCGAGGAAGGCCACGGCGCTGCGGTGATCCTGGCCCATTCCCAGGCCGCCCTCCCCTTGGTCCGCGACGCCTACCAGAAAGCCTCGGGCCCAAGCAAATTGGCATACGCCAAGCTGCTTGCCGTATTGGGCGACCCCACCGGCTTGCAAACGCTGCTCGATGCCGTTCGCAATATCCCCCAGTGGGACAAGGGGTGGAATTACCGCGGCAGCGGGCAGTTCGGGTATGCCATGAGCCCGCTGGACAACCTGGTGGTGGCCATCGGTCTTACCCGCCGGCCCGAAGGGGTGCCGGTCGTTGTCGAGAAGCTCCGGCAGCTTTCTGCCGAGAGCGATTTTTCGCACCATCGGGCCGCCGCGTTGGCATTGGAGCTGATCGGCGATCCCAGCGCTGCCCCGGCCCTGGCCGAGCATCTTCAAAAGCCTGGTATGACCGGGTTCGCCCACACCAGCCTTGAGCGTGCCCGGGCCCTGGACCCCCCCACCGAAGGCCTCCACTCGGTGGTTACACGGCGGGATTCGCTGCGAGAGTTAGTGGTGGCCCGGGCACTGTATCGCTGCGGGGACTACCAGGGGCTGGGGCGGAAGATTCTCGAACAATACGCCCGGGACCTGCGGGGGCACCTGGCCCGCCACGCGCAGGCCGTCCTGGCCGAGCCGCCGCGGGCGCGCGGCCCGAAACCTGCCGACACGTCCCCGGGACGTTGACTCCTCCAGCGGTGCCTGGCAATTCCGCTGGCGACCAACACAATTACCGGCACATCGTTGGGGCGCTGGGTGCGGGCCGCGGCGCTTCTCGGCGGGTTGCCGACTACCCGGATATCTCTGGGGGGAGGAGCCGTTCGTCGTCCCCGCAACGCGGGCAATCCGACAATGCGCACC
>JBBIQF010000572.1:0-4118 GCA_037442445.1 Planctomycetaceae bacterium | reverse complement strand
CCGGTTCCAGCAGGCGGTAGTTGCGGGACACGAGTTACTCGCCCACGGCAGCCAACTGCGCGGCCGAAAGCCCCGGGTCGACACCCACGATCTCCAGGCTCCGCTGGAGGCGGGCCAGGTGATCCTCCAAATGGAAGAGCCGGCCGGCAAAGGTGCGGACCTGTTCGGCCACGGCAGTGCCTTGCACGAATCCGGCATCGACCACCGAGATCTTCGCTTCGCTGGCCGGCACGCACCGGCCGTCCAGCCACGCCAGGGGTTCTTCGCGGCTTGTCATCTCCGCCATTATCGCCGTTTGCGCTTTCCGGGCAACCGCCTTGGACCTTGGGCGGCGCGGGCCAGCTTGCTCAAAACTCGCGCAGCGATTCGTGGATGCCTTTGTGGACCTCGTACCAGAACTCCAGCGCGGCCTCGCGCTTGTCGCGCTCGAACTTATCGAGCCATTGGAGCAACTCGGGCCGCGAGTTGTTCTGCACCTCGTGCTGGCGCCGCAGGTAGGCGTGCACCATATCGGCGTTCCGCTCCGACTCCCAGAAAACCGAGGCATTGCGGCTGTTGATGCGGCTGGCGGTCACCGCGATGCGATTGAGATATTCCTCCTTCTTGCCGAACAAGGCGCCGATGATCTCCGGCAGCATCTCCTCCGCCCACAGGCGGTGGAACCGGCACATCCCCAGGTTGTCCATCACCAGCTCGTTGCGGAAGCGCTCGGCATTGATGCGCCCCAGGCTCCGCGGCGGGAGGAAATCGTAGCCATAGTACATGTAATACTTGCCCATGATGGGCATGGGCGAGAGCGCCCCGGGCGTCCAGTACTGGTTGGGAACCATCCACCCCTTGCGGGCGTAGGCCAGATAGACGAAGGCATCGAGGACCTGGCGGCCTTTGTCGCGGGCCAGCCGGCGGGCCACTTTGCGGGCCCCTTCCGAAAGGTCCAGCCGGCCGCGGCGCTGGAGGATGCCATCCAAAAGCTGGATGCCCAACTCGGCGTTGTGCATCGAGTCGGCCTCGATGGAGAACCCCTCGGTGGAGAAGGCGGGGCGGTGGCGCACCCCCAGTTCCTCGGGCGAAAGGACGCCCTGGTCCAGGCAATCCATCAGCCAGGCCAGCACCCCCCCCACGGAGATGGCGTCGAATCCGGCGGTATCGGCGTGGTGGTTGAGCCGCTCGGCCGCCCGCTGGTCGAACACTCCGCACAGCGGTCCCATCGTCTGGTACGGCTCGTAGTCCTTCTTGTATGGGCCGTTGGTCTTCTTGCACACCGCGGGGCACGGCTCGCCGCAGATGTGGTTCTGCTTGGCCGCGATGGTCTCTTCGTTGAACTGGCGGAGATAATGCTCCACCACGAACTTGCGGTGCAGTTCCAGTCGCTCCGCCTCGGACCAATAAATGCTGCGATAATTGAAGGCCAGCACGCGCCCGCCCATGGTGGCGTAGTTGACGCCGAACGTGCCGCCGGTCTCGAACTTCGGGTCATAGCGGTACTTGACCGTGGCCTCGAAATCCTTGGCCGAGAGCTTCTTCTTATACTTGTCCTCGAACCACTGGTCGGCCACCTTGCGGTCGCGGAAGTCTTCATCGACGTAGGTCCCGCCGTAGATGATGGCGGCGATGCCGTGCTGCTGGAGCAATTTGGAGCCGAAGCCGCCCCGGCCGGCCCAGGTATCGATGGTGCTCAGCTTGCCGTCCACGACCGGGACGGAGAGCAGCCCGCCGAAGTCGGTGGCCTCGGCGGCCGGCCCCACGGCCAGGATCCGCGGCTCGGTCTGATAGTCGCCCGCAAACCGCTCGAAAACGTAATCCAAAAGGGCATATACCCCGCCCCGGCCGCTCTGCCACACCGCACGCACATCCACAGGCTCGATGCGCACCTCGATTTCCTCGCCGTGCGTACGATTCAGATACAGCACCGAGGGGGTAGGCGCCTTGCCCACGACCGCCACCAGATTGATCCCCAGATTGTCGAACACCAGGCCCGCCCCGCCCATGGTCGAGACATAAAACCCGCCCCAGTTAGGCGAAAACCCGGTAATGACCAGCCGATTCGACCCCGGCAGGATGGACCCGGCCAATAGCCCCACCCCGATGTTCAGGCTATTGAACCGGCCGGCCAGGTGCAGGCCCAGGTCCACCGGGCCGAAGAAATCGCCCAGCGCGTACCGCGCCACGCGATAAAACCCCGACGCGGCATCCACGAACAAGACCTTCTGGTGCGCGTTCATGACCGCTTCTAAGCTCCACAAGGACTCTGGCTCCCCGCCGGCCATGGAAATGCGGCGGATGAGTAATTCTCCGGCGCGAAGTCTAAACCGACAAGTCAAGTGGAATTAAGACAACCGCGGCAATAATAACACCCGGCAGGGCGGCAATAACCGCGGCCTGGCGTGGCTGGGCAGCTTGCCTTCGGCCTGACGCCCTAGCGCGACGCGATGCCCAGGTCTTGGCGCCACCGGCCAGCAAGGTCCTCCAACGTGCCCGGAAGGAACCAGAACACCTGCCGGGTGGTCACACGGCCTGCGGGTGGTACGGCCACGGTGCTGTCGGTATGCAGGCACGTAAACAGGGTGTTGGTGGCGATCGAGAAATCGCTTCCCGGTTGCCCCCGGCCGGTGGCGATCACCCCGCGCCCGTCGCGCGAGACCACCGCCAGCACCGCCCACCGCAGGTCCGGGCCTAATTCGGCGGCGCTGGGGCCGGTAATCCAACGCACGCAGTCCCCGCCGCGCGACAGCTTCCGCACCGGCACGAACACACCCCGGCTATCCAGGGCATACGTGCGGAGCTGCTCGCAATCGTAAAATATCGGATGCCCCTGGAGGTTGAAGCACGAGCTGGTGCGAAATGTGCCCGGCTTGCCGGTCAGGTTGACGGCCGTGAAAAGCTGCTCCGCCACGCCGTCGCCTGCCCGGAACTCGGCTTCGACCCGCAGCGTGTCGAATCGCATCGTATAGCCTGCCCGCGAAGGGGTGCGAGCCGTCCAGGTCATGTCGGGGGTTTTCTGCCAGGTCAGGACGCTCTGGCCGTTCCAAATAATGGTCTCCGGTGCGGAAAGCCCGACGCTTTCGTCGCCGAAGGCAGGCAAACGGAAGGAGAGGTAGCGCGAGACACCGCCCGCAGCCCCCAGCGCGACTGGGCCACCGGCCGGGGCCCGCCCAAGCTGCTCGCGTGCCCGAGCCACCGGCATCGCCTGTTTGGGCACGGCGCGCCTGGGGGCCGGCGGCTCTTGGTTGCCATCCATTGCGCAGCGGAAACCCGTAAAGGCCGATCGCCATCCCTCGTAGGCGTACCACCCAGCGGCGGTGCGGAAATTGACGGGGTCGCCGTGGAACCAGCTCGCCCCTTTCATCAATTGGAAGCGGACGCCGTGATGCGGGCGGGTATCGGCCACCCATTGAAGCACCTGGCCGGCAAAATCTTCGACTCCCGTGGGCGATCGGCCGCACTGCCCGCTGCCTACAGGCCGCGTGCCTGGCAGCTCCCAATAGATACGCTCCACGTTGGGCAGAACTACGGGTCCGGGCCAGGCATCGCCCCAGGCAAAGATGCCCGCCTGCCGGGCCCCTACGGCCGCCTCCCACTCTTCTGCCGTCGGCAACCGTTTGCCGGCCCAGCGGGCATAAGCGGCCGCATCCACACCGCTGACCCCGGCCACGGGGTGATCGGCATACTCGGCCGGAAACACCCCCCCCCATCGCCGCCACCAATCGGGCGGGGCATGGCCTGTGGCCTCGACAAACGCCAAATACTGGGCATTGGTTACCGGGTAGCGGTCGATCCAGAACGCAGGCAGGTGGGCCTCGTGCTTCGGCTGGTCGTCGTTCAGCCAGGTGGGATGGCAATCGAAGCGGGCGGCCAGCGACGCCCGCTCCGCAGCATCCGTCCCCACCGTCCAGCGGCCTTCCGGCACAAAGATCATGCCGTGCATTTCCTTGGCCGGTCCGCGGGGTTGAACCTCGCCCGCCGATCCGGGCCAAGCCGAGAGCACGGCCAGCCCAATCACCGTCGCACCCCAAAACGTCGCTCCAGCGCTTCTGCCCCGCGACATGCAACGGGGCAAGCCAGGCTTTCCAATCCGCACCATCATCCTCTTTGTCTCCGTTGCCAAAAGAAGTGCGCAA
>JBBIQF010000571.1:2698-4137 GCA_037442445.1 Planctomycetaceae bacterium | reverse complement strand
GTCATCGCAAACCCCCACCAGCCGCCGCGAAAAAACAGAAGCGGCCGGCAGTATAGCAGAACGCGATGTCAAGCGGTACGCCGCAAGCCGCCCGGGTCCTGCCCCAGACCGCCCAGCGAGATGAGCGCGGGTTGCTGGGCGGCCGCGCAGCCCTTGCATCCCAGGCACCCTGTGGGCACGGCCCGGAATGCGAACCGCCACACCCGCCAGGCTACGTAACCCACCGCCCAGCCGACTAGCGCCAAAGCAACGATGTCTTGATAAGTCAGCATGCTCATCGCGGGCCAAGGCCCTTGCGTAGGATTCCGGTCTCGCAAATGATTCGGCAGTCCCTCGTGTATTCTATTGCGGTGGCCAACGGCGGGCCCGTT
Source organism: Planctomycetaceae bacterium (assembly GCA_037442445.1). Classification (GTDB taxonomy): domain Bacteria; phylum Planctomycetota; class Planctomycetia; order Pirellulales; family Thermoguttaceae; genus JANLFZ01. Next base: position 3,766 of record JBBIQF010000571.1, on the reverse strand, counting down.
CGGCTCAGCCGGCCAGCCAGGTGCCCACCTGGTATGTCACGAGCGCTCCCAGGTAGGCCAGGGTGGTCATGTACGCGAAGGTAAACGCTGGCCAGCGCCAGCTATTGGTTTCGTGGCGAATCACCGCCAGCGTGGCCGCACATTGGGCACACAGGGCGTAGAACACCATAAGCGACAAGGCCACGGGCAACGTAAACAGGGGCCGGTCGGTGCCGTCCCAGGTGGCCTCGCGCAGGCGGGCTTGGAACTGGCTTTCGCTTTCGGGACTGCCGCTGCCGGCCCCCTGGCCTGCGTTGAAGATCACCCCCATGGTGGCGACCACCACCTCGCGGGCAGGGAACGAGGCGATCACCGCCGACCCGATCCGCCAATCCCAGCCCAACGGCCGGAACACCGGCTCGATCAGCCGGCCCAACCGCCCCAAATAGCTGTGGCGCTGGTATTGGCTGGCGATCGATTCTTCGAGTTCGGCCAGCCGGGCGGAAATGGCCTGGCGCTCCGCTGCCTCCTCGGGCAGGCTTTCCAGGGTGGCTTGCAGGCGGGCTTGCTCGGCCAGTGGCTGCGGGTCGATGGACCGCGGGTCGTGGGGGTAATACATGGCCGCCCATACGATGATGGACACGGCCAATATCAGCGTGCCGGCAAACCGCACGAACGAGAATGCCCGCTCCAGCACCCGCAAGCCCACGGTTTTGGGCGACGGCCACTTGTAGCTGGGCAGTTCCATGACGAACGGCGGCGCCTGCCCCCGCAGCGCCGTCCTCTTGAGCACCCGGGCGACCACGATCGCCACGCAAATCCCCAGCACATAAAGCGCCGCCAGCGTCAATCCCCGCAGCTTCACCCAGCCGCCCATAAAACTCACCGGCGGCACAAAGGCGGCGATCAATAGCGCATACACCGGCAGCCGGGCCGAGCAGGTCATCAACGGCGCCACCAAAATCGTCGTCAGCCGGTCGCGTTCGTTTTCGATGACCCGCGTGGCCATGATCCCGGGAATGGCGCACGCAAACGACGACAACAGCGGGATGAACGACTTGCCGCTCAGGCCCACGCGGACCATCAGCG
>JBBIQF010000571.1:0-2649 GCA_037442445.1 Planctomycetaceae bacterium | reverse complement strand
ATGTAGCCGCAGTCCTCCAGTATCCCCAAGAAGAAAAACAGCACCAGAATCTGCGGCAAGAATGTGAGCACGCCGCCGACGCCCCCGATCACGCCGTCGGCCAGAAGGCTTTGCAGGGCCCCGGCAGGAAGGTGCGTGCGGACCAGATCTGCCAGAAAACCCATGCCTGCGTCGATGGCGTTCATCAGCGGCTCGGCCCAGACGAATACCGACTGGAACAGCGCCAGCATTACCGCCGCGAAGATGATGGTGCCCCACAGCCGGTGGGTTACCACCCGATCCACCCGATCCGTAAGGGTGGTCTTGTACTGGGCGGGGCGATCGATGACCCCCTCCAGCACGCGCTGCACCCACTGGTAGCGTGCCGAGGTCTCCACCCCGGGCACTTCGCAACCTGCGGCAGCCAGCCGCCGCCGGGCGGCGCGAAGTTCGTGCTCGAACCGGCCATCGCCGTCCGGCAACACCATGCGCTGAAGGTACCCGCTGGTATCCAAAAGCAGCCGTTCGACCAGCGGCCGGGGGAGGCCCTCCACCGTCCCGCTGGCAGGCCCCTCATGGCATCGCCAGGCCGAGATGAACAGCCCCCCTCGGCCGCCGCGATGCCGGTGGCGAAGCCGCCGTCCCCGGGGCCGATCGGCAGGCACAGCCGCCTCGGCGAGCACTTCTGCCAGCCGGTCCACCTCGGCCTCGAACTCCGGGGGAAACACAGTGCCGCGGGGTGGCACGGGCTGGCCGCACACCCGCACCAAGGCCGCTTTGAGGGCTTCGACCCCGATGCCTCGGTTGGCCCGCATGGGGACTACCGGAATGCCCAGTTGCTCTTCCAAACGGGCTGCGTCGATGTGGATGCCCCGCTGGGCCGCGATGTCCACCATGTTCAGCGCCAGCACGGTGGGCAGCCCAAGTTCCAGCACCTGGCTGACCAGGTAGAGGTTTCGCGGCAGATTGCTGGCATCGACGATGCACACCACCGCCTCGACCGGCGGGCAATCCTCCATGCGCCCCAGAAGCACGTCGACGGCCACCATTTCGTCCCGCGAGCGGGCCGAGAGGCTGTAAAGGCCGGGCAGGTCGATAAACGTGAAGTGCTGGCCCCCGTATTCCAACTCGCCCGTCTTTTTCTCCACCGTCACGCCGGGATAATTGCCGACCCGCTGGTGGATACCCACCAGGGCGCTAAACAGCGTGGACTTGCCCGTGTTGGGATTACCCAAGAGGGCGATGCACCGCGGGCGGGATGGAGGGGCATTGCACATGGGGGCGGGCAAAACTGCCCTTAGCTACGGGGCCAGCGAGGGCACGACCAGGACTTCGATCTGCTTGCCCGCACGCAAGCAGACCTTGCTCCCCTCCAGCCGGAGGATGCACGGATTGCCCTGGCGAAACATCTGGATTGTCGTGCCCCGGCGCAAGCCGAGTTCTTCGAGGCGATGCACATCTTCTGGGGGGCCGACTATCCGGGCAATGCAGGCAGTCTGCCCCGCGGCCAGTTTGCGGATGGACACCAGCGGGTAGGTTTGCATGGGCACGGCCGGGGTGTAACTGAGACTCATTCTCACAATCAATTGGTATTCTAGCCCAGTGTCCTCTTGGCCGCAAGGCCCGGCAAGTTTCAGAATGAAGGCCCGGCCGACACGCGACGCCCGGGCCACTTCTGGAGGGACGCGCTCCGTCGCGTCCGCCACCACGTGCCGTGGTTCACAACGAGGTGCCCGGCCGACACGCAACGCCGGGGCCACGACAGAGCGTGGCCCTCCAATGACCCGTGGCCCTCCAACGGCGCGGGGCCCTCCCGTGGCTCGCCCGCCCTTCTTGGGGGCAACCGCTCGCCTGAGGCGGCCGGCTTGCGGTGCGGCAAACCGGCCGGCGGGCGAATTGGGAATCGGCTATGCGCTGGTCAGGCGCCGGGACCCTTCGAGATTGCCGTTGCGGAAGGCGGCCGCCATGGCCAGCGGGACTTCGGCCTCGGCCAGCACCACCAGCGCCCGGTTGCGAGCCACCTCGGCCTTCATCTGCTGCTCCCGGGCCAGGGCCAGTGCCCGCCGTTCCTCGGCGTTGGCCCGGGCCACACGCATGTTGGCCTCGGCCTGGTCGGCTTGCAGCCGGGCACCGATGTTCTGCCCCACCTCGATATGGGCGATGTCGATCGACACGATCTCGAACGCCGTCTGCGCATCCAGCCCGCGCTCCAGCACCGCCTTGGAAATCTTGTCCGGGTGCTCCATCACCTCCAGATGAGTCTCGGCCGAGCCGATGGAGGTGATGATCCCCTCGCCCACCCGGGCGACGATGGTGTCTTCCGTGGCCCCGCCGATGAGCCGCTTGAGGTTGGTCCGCACGGTGACCCGCGCCCGCACTTTCAGCTCCACACCGTTCTTGGCGATGGCGCTGAGGTATGCCTGCCGGCTCTTGGCCGGGTCGGGGCAATCGATCACCTTGGGGTTGACGCTGGTCTGCACGGCGTCGAGCACGTCGCGGCCGGCCAGGTCGATGGCTGCCGCCCGGTCGAAGTTCAAATCCAGGTCGGCCCGGTGGGCGGCGATCAAGGCCCGGATGACATTGGGCACATTGCCGCCGGCCAGGTACAGCGCCTCCAGGCGCCGTGTGGTGATGCCGGTTACGGGGTCGCCGCCGATGCCCGCCTGCATG
>JBBIQF010000570.1:0-4173 GCA_037442445.1 Planctomycetaceae bacterium | reverse complement strand
CGATCTTTCCGCCGCCCGCGGCGTCGGCCACCCCCGCGCTGGCCGTAACCTCGGTGAACGTGCCGTCGCCATTGTTGCGGAACAGGGCATCGGGCCCGAAGTTGGTGACAAACAGGTCCAGATCGCCGTCGTTGTCGTAGTCGGCCACGGCCACGCCGAGGGCGTAACGGGTATCGCCCACGCCGGCCGCCTCGGTGGCATCGGCGAACCGGCCGTCGCCCAGGCCGCGATACAGGGCGTTGCGTGGGGGCGGCTCGGCGGTGCGCTTGCCCAGAGGTAGCGGGGCGCCATTGAGGAAATAGATGTCCTCGTGGCCGTCGCCGTCGTAATCGAAGACCGCCACGCCGCCGGTCATCGCTTCGACGATGTAGAGCTTGCCGAACCCGCCGTTGGTGTGCCGGAAGTCGATGCCGGTGGCGGCGGTGATATCGCGGAAAGAGAAGGGGCCCGCCGGGACCGCGGCCTCGGAGGGAGGCGGCGGCGTCTCGGGTTTGGGGGCGGCCGGCCGGAGCATCCAGGCGGTGCAGGCGCCGGCCACGATCACCGCGCCCAGCGCCAGCGCCACGGGGCGGCGGAGGCGTCCCCGGCGGCGATCGCGGCGCGCGGGACCGCCGGGCCTAGGGCTGGGGCGCGGGGGCAGCCGATGGGGGCTGAGCGAGAACTTCATACATCTGACGGTACTTGGGGTCGTTGGGCTCCAGGGCCATGGCACGGCGCAGGGCTGCTCGAGCGGCCTGGCGGTCTCCCAAGCGCTCTGCCAAAGCCGCCAGCACGGCCAGCCGCCAGGCGGTAGGCTCAAGGGCCACGGCGCGTTCGGCCAGGCGGCGGGCCTCTGGCAGGTTTCGGCCCGTGCGCAGATACAATTCGGCCAGCCCGGCGTATCCTACGGCGCTTGCCGGGGCCGTGCGGCAGATTTCCCGGAACACCCGCTCGGCGTCGTCCCACCGCTGGAGCCGCACGTACAGGACCGCTTCGTTCTGGGCGTGGAGCAACTCCGCAGGTTCCAGGCGCCGCAGTTCCGTGACCCAGTGGAGGGCCTCGGCCAGCCGGCCCTGCGTTTCATAAAACGTGCTCAACATGCGGCGGCACTCGGTATGCGCCGGGCTCAGTTCGGCGGCTTTCAAGAGGAGGCGCTCCCCCTCGGCGGTGTCGTCCGCCTCCAGGGCCGCCCGGGCGGCATAGCACAGGATTTCGGCGGCGCGGAGCGGGGCGAAGCGGTCGTCCTGCATCTCGTGCCGCGCCCCCATCTTCGATTCGGTTTGGAGGTTGGCCTTCTTGACCTCTTCAAACCGCTCTCGGAAGTACGCCGCCCGCTCTTTCTCGCCGCGCTTGGCGCAGACCGCCGCCAGGCTGTACAGCGCATCGGGCCGCTGGGGGTCCAGCGCCACCGCCGCTTCCAGGCAGCGGCACGCCTCGTCGAGCTGCTTGAGCTGCTCGTACACCTTGCCCAGCACCAGATAGGTATCGGCCGTCCCCGAAGTCCGGCGCAATAGCTCCTCCAGCACCTGGCGCGCTTCCTTGAAGCGGTTGAGATGGAATAGCGCGGAGCCCAACAGGCTGCGATGCCTGGCGTTGTATGGGTCGCGCTGGAGCGATTGCGCCATCAGATCGGCGATCTTCTGGAACTGGGCATTCTGCTGCCACAGCGAAACCAGCCGGGAATAGGCTAACTCGAAGCCCGGCTCGATCTCCAGGCACCGCTGCCACAACCGGATTTCGCCTTCCGGGTCGTGCAACAGATAGTGGAACAGGGCCAGTGCCGCGGTGGCGTTGACGCTTGCGCGATAGCGGGCCACCGTGTGGACCACCTCTTCGCGGACCGCCTCGCACACCCTGCGGTACTCGTCGCTGAGGTCGCCGGGCACCTCGGGCACCGTGGGGAGGCTACCCGCTACGCCCCGCCCCTTGGCCCCCACCGACCACTGCCCTGCGATCACGCCGCCCAAGAAGCCGATCAGGACCGCCAAGAGGGCGATGCTGCGGAGGCTGGCGCGGCGCGTAGGGTTCCCGGCCGTTCCGGCCCGTACCGATGGCGTTGGCGACGGCGAACAGTTCATGCGACGCAGGCGCCGTGCCGGCTCCCCCTAGTGCGCTACAGGAAAAGGCTCGATATCTTGAAAAAAATATTGTAGCTTGGGCTTATCGCGGCGCATAGACTGGCCGTCCGCACGTTGGGCGAGGGCGGCATCGCTGGGCGGGCCGATCTCAGCGGGGCCCCGCCTCCTTGCCGAGATACTTGTGCGTCTGCGTATCGACCTTGATGCGGTCGCCCGTGCGGATGAACAACGGCACCTTGACCACCAGGCCGCAGGCCAGCTCCGCGTCTTTCATCACGTTGGCGGTGTGGGCCGAGCTGGAGGGTTCGCCCGTGCTGACCACCTCGTCGATGAAGTTGGGGGGGAAGACCACCTCGGCCGGCACCCCATCGACGAAGCGGATGACGAACTCGGCCCCTTCGCGGAGCAGCCACTTGCCCTCGCCCACCACCTCGGCCGGGACCGCGACCTGCTCGAACGTCTCCGGGTCCATGAACACGTAGTCGGACCGGTCCTGGTAGAGATACTGGTGGTTCCGCGACTCGAGGTCGGGCTGCTCGAACTGGTCCGCCTCGTCGAAGCTCCGTTCCACCACGTGGCGGGTCTTCATGTTCCGCAGGCGGACATGGAGCACCGGGCGTCTTTGGGCGGTCTTCTGGATGCGATAGTCCTCTACCAGCCAGTGCGCCCCATCAAGGGTGATGACCACACCTTTCTTGAAATCTCGCGCCGTAATCATGGGAGGACCCTCCCTATGGGCTTTCGCGCGGATAGCCAGACTCTTGTTATTGTAGTCGGCCAGGGACGGGCAAGACAGCCGGCACCCGGGACGGAGACATAAGCCATGGGGGACCGGCCGGGCGGGAGCCGGGCAGGCCAGCCCCGCGGACCCGGCGAGAGCCGGGGGTCCGGGCGGAAGCCGCGGTTCATCTCCGCAGGCCCGTCGCCACCGGGCCGCTCGAGTGCCCCCCATGCCGCGCATGCAAACTGGAACTTGCTGCCCGGTCATTGGTCATTGGTCATTGGTGCTTGGCCCTTCGACATTTGACTTTCGACATTCGACATTCGTCACTCTTCCTTCGTCCTCCCGCGCGGCCCCGCGTCTTGCGCCCTACTTGACCGGCTCTTGCGGGGCGATAGCATTAGCGGAACCATGAGTTCCCCGTATTTGGAAGAGGATTACCGGCCGGTCGCCAGCGAGGCGGGGTCGCTGGGCTTTCTGCCCGGGACGAATATCGAGGTGTTCCGCCATCCGCCGCACCGCCAGCCGCCGCAGCATGGGTTGTTCGATTTCGACGGCACCCTGAGCCTGATCCGCCAGGGGTGGATGGATGTGATGGTGCCGATGATGGTGGAGGTGCTCCAGCAGACGGGCACTGCGGAACCGCCCGAGGCCCTGGCCCAACTGGCCCGGGACTACGTTACCGAACTGACCGCCAAGCAGACCATCTATCAGATGATCCGCCTGGCGGAAGAAGTGCGCCGCCGCGGCGGCCGGCCGCTGGACCCGCTGGTTTACAAACAGGCCTATCACCAGCGGCTGATGGAGCGCATCGCCGGGCGGCGCGAGGCGCTCCGCGCGGGCAAGGTCTCGCCCCGGGAAATGCTGGTCCCCTATTCGCTGGAATTGCTCGATGCCCTCAGCCAGCGGGGCGTGGCCCTCTACCTGGCCAGCGGCACCGACGAGGTGTACGTGATCGAAGAGGCACAGCTCTTGGGGCTGGACCGGTACTTCGGCCCGCATATCTACGGCGCGCGGGACGACTACAAGTCGTTCTCCAAGGCGCTGGTCATCCAGCGGATCCTGGAAACCAACCGCGTGCCCGGCGAGGCCCTGCTGGGCTTTGGTGACGGGTATGTGGAAATCCAGAACGTCAAGGCGGTGGGCGGAACCGCAGTGGCCGTGGCCAGCGACGAGATCCATCGCAGCGGCCAGTGCGATCCGTGGAAACGCCAGCGCCTGATCGGGGCCGGCGCCGATCTGGTGATCCCCGACTACCGCGATTACCAGGCACTATTGGCGTACCTTTGGGGCCAGCCCGCGGGGTGAACGGCGGCCGGTAGCGTGTGCCACGGCTTCGCATCGGCTGTTGGGTGGATGCTCCGCAGCCACGGGAATTGACACACGTATGCTGGA
>JBBIQF010000569.1:2066-4184 GCA_037442445.1 Planctomycetaceae bacterium | reverse complement strand
TGGATATTCCGGCCCGGGTGGGGCTTGTGGCCGGCTGGGGACGCTATCCCCTGGTGATCGCCGAGGCCTTACGCCGCCACGGTGCGAAGGCCTATTGCCTGGGGGTGGTGGGCCATGCCGACCCGGCATTGGCCCGGCTCTGCTACGACTTTCGTTGGATTGGTTTGGGCCGGCTGGGCGGGGCGATCCGCTATTTCAAGCGCCATGGGGTGACCGAGGCCACGATGGCGGGCAAGTTCCACAAAACCTTGCTGTTTGCGCGTTGGGCGTGGGTGCGGCATCTGCCGGACTGGCGGACGCTGCGGGCCTGCATCCCCCACTTTGTCACCCGGCGCAAGGACTGCCGCGACGACAGCCTGCTGGGGATGCTGGTCAATGAGTTCGCCCGCGACGGAATCCGCTTTGGGCCGGCCACCGATTATGCTCCGGAGTTGCTCGCCCCAAGGGGGCAGCTTTCGGCGCTGGGCCCTTCGGCCTGGCAGCGGAAGGACATCGCGTTTGGCTGGAAAGTGGCCAAGGAGCTGGGGCGTTTGGACATCGGCCAGAGCGTGGCCGTCAAGGACCAGACCGTGCTGGCCGTCGAGGCCATCGAGGGGACCGATGCATGCATCGGCCGGGCCGGCAGTTTGTGTCCGGCCGGCGGATTCACGGTGGTCAAGGTGGCCAAGCCGCAGCAGGACATGCGATTCGACGTGCCCACGGTGGGGCTGGGGACGCTTCAGACCATGGTTCGCTCCGGGGCGAAGGTCTTGGCCATCGAGGCCGGGCGCACCATCGTCCTGGATCAACCCGATTTCGCGGCCTACGCCAACCAGCACCGGCTGGTGGTGGTGGCGCTGGAAGGACCGCCGGAACCCGAAGACCCCAAGGAGGCATAACCTGCCGTTACGCCGCCCCGGGCGGCAAGGGGCGCAACTCGATAGGCGTCTGTCCCTGGAGACCCTGTGCAGATCACGGGAAAGGTAGAAGAGATGGGGTCGCCGCGGTAGTTCCCGCTTCGGCGGCGGCCTTCCCGCAACGTGTCCCGCCTCTTGCAGCTTCTCTGGCTTCCCTCCGCAAACCGATTTGCGCAGGGTCCCAGGGTTTTTCGTTTGCTTCTCGGCGCTTCGTAGGGCTGCAAGCGCCTCCATGCGAGGGCATGACGGCAGCGGCCAAGCCCGGGACCGCGCTTGGCCGGCAATGCGGCGGGGGGGTTGGGCCGCGATGGGCTCGGCTCGTGCGCCGGGCTGCCGGCCCGCTCAGCAACCGTGCTTTTCCAGCTTGGCCCGCAGCGTGTCGGCCGTGAACGGCTTGACGAGGTAATCGGACACGCCGGCCTGGATGGCCTGGATCACCCGGCCTTTTTCGGCCTCGGTGGTGATCATGATGATGGGCACTTTGGGGTCCTGGGCCCGGATGGCCTGGACCACCTCCAGGCCGCTCTTGCCCGGCATGTTCCAATCGGTCAGCACCAGGTCGAACTCGCCGGGCTTGAACATGGCAATGGCCTCGTTGCCATCGGCCGCTTCTTTGGCTTCGGGCACGCCCACGGCCTGAAGGGAACGCAGGATGATCTTGCGCATCGTGCTGGAATCATCGGCAACCAGGACTCGAGCGGGCATAGGGCAATCTCGGCAAGAGGTGCAATGCGACAGGGGGAAACCATCACCAACGGGCTTGGTCTGGCCGCCGGCGCGCAGCCGGGGCCGGAAAACTCTACGTCATGGCGCCAAAACGTCAAATCGCCGGGCGGTGCGGCGGGGCCCGGTCAAATGCCCGTAACCTATAGTTCCTTGACGTTCCGCGGACCGCCGTCCGGGCCTGCTGGCCGCGGCATGTAACCGCCAGGGGGGCACCGGCCGGCGCCCGTACCGGAAGCCACGTATTCTGAACGCAAGGAGTACACCAATGGCCATTGCGACCCAGGGGGCCGTGGCGGCCGAAAGCCGCCGCCTCGAGGGAAGTACCTCGATGCAGCTCGTCGGTTTCCGCCTGGCCGACGAAGAGTACGGCATCGAGATCACCAAGGTCCAGGAGATCGTCCTCTTAGGCGAGATCACCCGGCTGCCCGAGACGCCCGCGTACCTCAAGGGACTGATCAATCTGCGGAACGCGGTGATCCCGGTTGTGGACCTGCGA
>JBBIQF010000569.1:0-2052 GCA_037442445.1 Planctomycetaceae bacterium | reverse complement strand
GCCCGAGCAGCCCCCGACCGACGATACCCGGGTCATCGTGGTCAGCGTGGGCGGCAGGACCATGGGTTTCATCGCCGATGGGGTCACCGAGGTGCTGCGGATCGCCCGGGACCAGATTTCGCCCCCGCCGCCCAGTGTGGCCGGCTTGGGCCGCGAGTACCTCACCGGATTGGTCAAGCGCGACAAGGGCCTGTTGATCCTGCTGGACATCGAGAAGGTCCTTTCGCACGACGAGCGCCAGGCTGTCGAGTCGCTTGCTGCGGGCTAGAGGACGCGGGATGATGCTGCCGGCCACCCGGGAAATCGCCGAGCGGTTTGGGCGCGCCGAGCTGGTGTCCGACGACCAGATGGCGCGCTACGCCGAGCTGATCTATCGGCGTACGGGCATCCGCGTGTCGCCGCAGAAAAAGACGTTGCTTTCCAACCGGTTGCGGCACCGGCTGCGCGAGACGGGCATTGCCGGGTTCGAGGAGTACTATCGCTACCTGCTGGGGCTGCCCCGGAGCCATCCCGAGTGGGACGCCTTCCTCCAAGAGATCACCACGCACGAAACGTACCTGTTCCGGGACGAGGCGCAGTGGCGATGGTTTGCCCGGGAGTACCTGCCGGCGCGGGTGGCGGCGGCACGGGCCGGGGCGCCGCGGGTGCTTCGCATCTGGTCGGCGGCGTGCAGCACCGGCGACGAGCCCACAACAATCGCCTGCTGCGTGGCCGATGCCATTCCCCAACTGGCCCAGTGGCAGGTGCACATCCTGGCCACCGATATCGCTGCCGGGGCCTTGGAGCAGGCGCGGGCTGCCCGATTCAACGAGCGGGCCATGCGCCAGGTGCCCGAAGCGTACCGGCGGCGGTACTTCGTGGCCCTGCCGGGAACCGGCCTCTGGCAGGCCCGGCCGCAGATCGCCCGACTGATCACCTATCGCCAGCACAACCTGATGGAGCGCCTGGCGGCACCGCCCTTTGACATCGTGTTTCTCAAGAACGTGCTCATCTACTTCGACGCCCAGTCGAAGAAGACCGTGGTGGAGCACGTCTGCGCCGCGGTGCGGGGCGGGGGGTATCTGGTTACCGGGGCGGCGGAGGGGGTCGGCGAGTTCGTCAAGGGTTTTCAGCGCCAAAACCCGTGGCTGTACCGCAAACCGGAAGGGCAATCATGACCCAGGCGGAGAAGGATGCCTGCTTCCCTAGCCCGGCCGAGCCGTGCGGCCCAGCCGGCGTGCGCGAAACCCAGGTCCCGGCCGACCCGTTCGACGGTTTGGCCGACGACATCGAAGGGGCGGGCAAGTATCTGGCCATTTTCGCCGACGAGGCCGAGCTGTCGCTCGAGGAGTTGGCGGAGTTGCTTCTGGCCAGCGAGCAGCCGGCAGCCCGGCCGGCCGTGGAAAAGCTGCTGGTGACCGCGCACCGGCTGAAAGGCTCGGCGGCTGCGGTGGGCCTCTACCGGATGGCCAGGCTGGGCCATTTGATGGAAGACTTGCTCGAAGGGATGCGGGCCCATGGGCGGGTGCTGACCCCGGAGGTAGCCGACGTCCTTTTGGGCGCCACCGACTTCCTCCGGCAGTGCATCGCCGCATTGCGGAGCGGCCAGCCGCTGCCCGAAGGCTTCGCGCAGGTGGGGCGGCAATTGGAAGCCGCCGGGGCCAGCCTGGGCGCCAATGGCCCGCGCGGTATCGTGCCGGCCCCGGGGGCCCAGCCCACAGCCGCCAAGGGCCATGCCCCGCCGTCCGGCTTGCCTGACACGCTGCGCCAAACGGTGGCCCGGGTGGCCGCCCCAGATATCCCCGCATGGATCGGCGAAATCCGCTTTCGCCCCGGTTTGCCCCTGGTGGGGCTCAAAGCGCGGCTGGTGTTCGAGAAGCTGGCGCACCTGGGCACCGTCTGCTACTTCGAGCCGCCCAGCGACCAGCTCGATGAGTGCGAGCACTTGCCGTGGGTGCGATTCGGCCTGAGCACCGAGCGGCCCCGCGAAGCCATCGTGCGCCATGTGCGTGTCGCCGGGATCGAGAGCTTCGTCTTGGAACCCCTGGTGCCGGACCCCCAAGGCTCAAGCGA
>JBBIQF010000568.1:0-4199 GCA_037442445.1 Planctomycetaceae bacterium | reverse complement strand
ATTTGGTCATTGGTGCTTGGTCATTCGACATTTGGCTTTCGACATTCGACATTCGTCATTGGCCATTGGCGGCCTCGGGGTAGCGGACTTCCAGCCGGCCGGCGGCCACGTGGCGTAAAGTGGTCGTTCGGCCATCGCGCCAGGTCACCGCCACGCGATCGGCTTTGTCATGCTCGGCCAGGCCGAAGATCAGCTCGGGGGCGTGCTGGCTCATCACGCTGACGTCGGCCCCCAGCCACTGGACCTGGACCAGCGGGCCGCCCTGGACTTCGACCCGGGCGCCCTGGCACACGGCGGCCGGGCCGCGCAGCCGGATTTTGAGGCCCCTGTGCGCGGTGCGGGTTTCATTCCGCAGCAACAGCGGCGGGCCGCGGTTGACCGACACGGCCACGTCAGGCAGCCCGTCGTCGTCGAAGTCGGCGATGGCCAGCCCCCTGGCCACGTAGGGCCGGCAGGTATCCTGCCCGGCCAAAGGCGCCACATCGTGGAACTTTTGGCCATCGTTCCAGAAGATGAACATCGGCTCGGGGATCAGCAGGGCGGGGTCGGCTCGGTCTTCCAGGGTGCTGCCGTTGGCCACGGCCAGGTCGGGCCGGCCGTCTAGGTCGAAGTCCGCAAATCCGCAGCCCCAGCCCACAATATCCAGCGAGATCTCGCCCAGGCGGAACTCGCGGGTCTTGTCGTGGTACTCGAACAGATCGTCGCCGATGCGCTGCGACAGATAGCAGCCGTTCTCCTGGGCAACCCAGTGCGTGATGAACAAGTCGGGCAGGCCGTCGGGCTGGCCGAGCATGAAGTTCAGCTCCGCCACTGACACGCCCATAGCCCCGCGGGTATCGGCGGTGCCCGTGGCCGGGGCCGCGTCCCAAAAACCTGTCCCCCCGGGGGGCAGCGGGCCGGCCGATGCAAACCACCCGTACTTCCCGCGCCGGTTCAAGAACAACTTGTCGGGCGTGGAGTCGTTGGCCACGAACAGATCGGGCTGGCCGTCGCCGTTGAAATCGCAGAAGCTGGCGGCAAAACTCCGGCCGTCCGGGTTATCGACCCCCCAGGCCTGTGCCACGTCCTCGAACACACCGTCGCCCCGGTTGCGGTACAGCCGGTTGGGCACCGGATCGAATGAGTTCGGATTCAAGGCGAACGGCACGCGGTACCCTGTGCCCCCGCGGGGGAGGGTCATTTCCGGGCCGAAATCGCTAGGATCGTAGTCCACGTAGTTGCAGACGTACAGGTCCAAGAGGCCGTCGCCGTCGAAGTCGGCCCAGGTGGCGCCGGTGGACCATCGAGGATCGTCCACCCCGGCCTGCCCGGCCACCTCGCGAAACGTGCCGTCGCCCTGGTTATGGTACAGGCGATTGCGCCCGTAGTTGGTGACGTAGAGGTCCAGCAGCCCGTCGCCATCGTAATCGCCCCAGGCGGCCCCCATGCCGAAGCCGCCTTCGTTGGCCACCCCGGCTTGCAGGGTGACATCGGCGAAATGCCCGCCGTCATTGCGGAACAGCCGGCTCAGGCCGTCGGCGTGCGGGGCTTCGCCTTCGGGGGCGGGGAAGTTGACCACGTACAGGTCGTAATCGCCGTCGCCGTCGTAATCGCCCCAGGCCAGGCCCGAGCCGGTGTCCTCGGGCAATAGCCGGTGGCGGCGCCCCGGGCCGTGCCGCATGACCAACCCCCGCTCGGCGGCCACGTCGCGGAACCGGATGGGGGTCGACTGGATGGCCGGCTGGGTGTCCAGGGCGGTGATGCCCTGCGAGGGGTCGGCCAAATCGGTCTTGCGTGCGGCCTGCACCCAGAGGACCCCTACCGTGGCCGCAACGGTTCCCAACGCGGTCGCCACCACCGAATACCAGATTCTGCGCCGGCGTTGCGACGGGCGCCTGGCTGCGCTCATGGCGGCACCTGGCGGCCTTGGCGGCCGGCGTCGGTCGCGGAATGCCGGGCAATGCTCCTTGCAGGCCGCTTGAGGTGGATCACCTTGCGGTCGGACGATTGGGGCACCATCGGCTGGTACACCCCCGTATCGCGCTCCAGCGTGGGGAGCACCAGGTCGAGGAACTCCTGGCGATAGCGGCGGAAATTCAAGTCGGCCTCGACCAGCAGCGGCCCGGCGGCATCCTCGGGCACCCGGAAGGTGTAACTCTGATGGTCCGAGTACCCCGGAAAAATCTGCCGCACCCCTTTGCCCCCCGCCTGGGTCCACAGCTCATGCTTGCGGATCGGCTCGCGCCGCTCGTTGATCGGCAGCCCTTCGAGCACCAGCGTCCCTTCCTTCCGGGAATTTCCGACCTGATGGACCCGGCCGGGCGTATCGGTGATCTCGCGGGTCTTGGGGTCGATGGCCCCCCACTCGGCAAGCACCCGGCCGCGGGCGTCGGTCACCCGAAGATGGACCCACACCCGCATGAAGTCCAGCGGCCCGGTGGTCAGCTTGTGCCCGGCCTTGCGGTTCTCGACCAGCACCCGCAGGCGGAGTTCCTCGCCCGGCGCCGCCTCGCCCGGGCCCACGATCTGGATCGAGGCCACCGGCCCCCGCGGCCAGAGGTGGTCGATCTCGGGGATCACCGTCTGGCCGCGAATCCACTCCTCGGTCAGGCGGACCTGCTCCTCCCAGTGCGGGAGCTTGAGCACCATGGGCATGAAGAAGTTGGTGGCCACGGTGCCGTGGTGGCGATGAGCACGGTCGTTGGCTGAGCGGCGCACGGCCCCGGCTTCGCCCCGGCCCGGATCGGTCGAGTCATGCACCAGACGCATGTGGCAGTCGATGCAACTGAGGTTCTCGTCCGGGTTGTCCACATTCCAGTGGCTGGCCCGCCACTCGTCGTACTGATTCTGGCCGGGCACCATGCCGAAACGGTTCAGCGCCTCGGGAATGAACTGCTTGTGGCACGCGCCGCAGAACTCGGGGGTGCGCATCAGGGGGCGGTCGTAATCGGCCAGATGCTGCCGCGGGTAGGCCCGGATCAAGAAATCGGAAACCGCCTTGGTCCATCCCTCGGTCGATTCCCACAGGTACTTGTGGGGCGGCACCAGCACGTAGTCGGCATTGCCCCGCTGGTCCACCTTGTCGATCGAGTGGCACACCACGCACGAACACCCCTCCTGCATCCCCGGGGCCGACAGCGATTGGTTGTGGATGTCTTTGGCCCCCGCAAACAAGGAGATGGGGTCGTGGCAGCCGGCACAGTAGCGGGTTTCGGCCGGCTCGCTTTCGGCAGCGAAGTTCTTCTGAATGGCCTGGAACGACGGGTTCATAGCCGAGAAGCGGTGCGCACTGGGCTCCCACTCGGCATAGATCTGTTCGTGGCAGCCGGCCGACCCGCACGATTTCGAGTTGCCCAGCACCGCGGGGTCCACCAGCGTGCCGCTGGACGTGCGGGCGAAAGACGGGGCAAACGGGCTGCCGCGGTATTCGTCGTACTTCTGCATATAGGAGGGCAGGGTGTAGCCCTCGGGAATGGGCAGCTCGGCCCGCGGCGCGGGCGCCAAAACGGCAGCCAGCCCCGCAAGCGCAATCCCACCGGCCACCAGGCCCCCGTTGCCCGCCAGGAACCATCGCACCGCCCAGGCGAACTCCGGGGTGCGGGCCATCACCAGGCGCCGCCGGGCCAGCGCCAGCCCCAGGTGCACCAACACCAGCACCAAGGCCACGATGCCGCTGACCAGGTGCACGGCGTCCCAAGTGGGCGAAATCTTGGGGCCCACGGCCGCCTGCCACGTCAACACCACCCCGCTGGCCATGCACACCACGAGCATGCCCGCCAGCAGGTAGCCGAGCATCATCACGGCGGTGAATGTCTGGCGGTACCACACCAGAAAATGCCGCACCTGATAGACGCCGTAGGGAAGGATGACCGCAAGGCCCACCAGGGCATGGGCCAGGACCTGCATCTGCGAGAAGACGGAAAAAGGCGCCAGATAAATCCAAAGGCCGGTCAAGGCCTGGAACACCAGCAGGGCGGTCACCGTGCGGGCTAGCGGCGAGGCCCAGCCCCGCTGGGCCAGTTCGGCCGGCGTGGCAGGGGCCTCGGCAGGGGGCACAGGCCCTGCGCGGGACCGGTGGATGGTGTCGGGCAGCGGAGCCGTGGTCATGCGTCAACCTCCGAAATCCAGGGGACAGATCAGACCGAAAGCTTCAAGAGTTATGGATCCACAAGTCCATAATATCTCCGCGCACAAACCGCGCGAAGAGGGTGACTATTCCT
>JBBIQF010000567.1:0-4199 GCA_037442445.1 Planctomycetaceae bacterium | reverse complement strand
CGGCGTGGACCGCCTCGGCCAGCATCCGGCCCGAAGGCCGGCTATCGCGACCCACCACGATCGCCCCGGCAGGCACCGCCCCCGCATACGCCGCCACATACCGAATGGCCACCTCGGGCGTCAGCGACTGGCCTACCACCCCCCGCAATCCCGACACACTGATGATCGGCTCAGGCATCCTTTCACATCCGTCAAGAAGGCGCGGCGCGAAGCCGCTGGACAAGGATAGGACCTCGCCCCGCACGCAAACCACAGGGCATTGTGGCAAGCTGCGTCCCGGGCGTCAACGGCGCCCGCCGCCGGCCGATGATGCGTCTAGGCCTCGACGCCGACCAACACCAGCGGTACGGCCGGCACCCCACGTCCTTGTCGAACGACGGTTTAGAACTCGCCCTCGTAATACGGGACGCCGGAACTCATGTCCTTTTGAAGGGCTTTCATAGGAAGGATTTCAACGCCCACGTCGATCCGGTCGCCCACGTAGAACGCCAGGTGCTTGACGAAAAGGTCGTACGCCACGAAAGCGTATTTGCCAAACTGCACTTCCAGCGCCACCCGATCCTTGACGAAGTCCGTCTGGTTATAGCTGTAGACCGCGTGCTCGCCGGCGGCTTCGATTTGCTTTTTCTGCTCCTCCGGCGGGAGCATCAAGGTCTTGCGGATGAGCTTCTCGCTCCGCGTGACCCAGTAAGCAAACCGGTTTTCCTGCCACCCTTTTTGTCGCAAGAGTGCCTTGAAAGCGGCGTTCATCGCCTTGGGGCTGTACAAGGTCTCGCCCTCACGCCTCTTCTCTTCGGAGATCTTGGTGCGGCACTTTTCAGCGTCGACCGCCGCCACCACCTCCCGGATTTCGTCCCACAGCCGCCGCTTGTGGACGAGAAGAAACTCAAGCCCGTTCAGGTGCGAATAGGTTTCAGTGATTCTCATCGCGTGCCCACTTGAGGAGGCTCGAGCCCATCCAATAGCGGCGTTTCCTCGGAAACCGGCTTCCACGGGGCACGGGCCAGAGCGTTGCCCGACGCCTGGGGGTCGTACACCGGCCTGTCCATCGGCCGGGTCCGAAGGGTGCCTTCCAGTTCTTGCCGGATGCGCTGACGGGCCAGATCCACGTACTTGGGGACGACCTCGGCTCCCACGCCGCGCCGCCCGTGGCGGACCGCGGCAATCACCGTGGTGCCTGTGCCGAGGAAGGGGTCCAGCACCCAGTCGGCCTCGTCGCTCAGGGCCAACACCAGCCGCTCCACGAGTTCTACCGGGAATTGGCAAGGGTGTTCGGTCTTTTCCACATGGTTGTTCTTGACATTGGGGATGACCCATACGTCCCCCGGGTTCTTCCCCAGGGGATGGCAGGAGTACTGCCCGGCTTTGGGACCTTTGAAATGCTTCTTGCCGGGATACTTTTGCGGCACGCGCACCGGGTCGAGGTGGAACACGTAATCGTCGGTCTTGGTGAACCAGACGATGGTTTCGTAGCGCCCCGAGAATCGCCGGCTACAATGCAGCCCGTGCTCGAAATGCCAGATGATGCGGTTGCGGAGCCGAAGGCCTAGCCCGGCGAACACCGGATAAAGGACGGTGTCCAGCGGTATGATCGCCCCACGCTCCACGTAATTGCCGACCTGCCAGCACAGGCTCCCCCGGGGCGACAGCACGCGCACGCACTCGGCAATGACCTCTGCCTGCTGGCTAAGGTAGGTGTCCAGGTGCAGCTTCTTCTCGTACTCCTTTCCCAAGTTGTAAGGCGGCGAGGTCACCACGAGCTGGACGGATTGGTCGGGAATGCTCCTCAGCAAGTCCAGGCAGTGCCCGGCATAGACCACGATCGCTTCAGAAAGTGCGAATGCCTCTGCGATTCTTTGGTTTTCGCGAAAAAGCCCGCGGCCAGCGACCCTCATGTTCGTCCTCCTACCCCAGGGGGCGCGGTACGGCCCTGGCGCTGAGGCTGCAATCCTTCCCGCCGACCGCCATCCCCTATGCAACAAGGTATCCGTATGACCCGTGGAACGCAAGCGGGCCGGCCATGCAACGTTCCTCGCCCGGGCATCGAGCGGATATTGGCGGAGGTTATCATTTCCGCGCGGATGCCATGGTGGCATGCGGGGGCTGGGCGGCTAGCGCGGGCCCGCCGGTCAATCTTCGGAACGCGGGGGCTTGTTCCGCGCGGTCCGCACCGCCAGGGCATAGGCGGTGGCGTGCGTGCGGCAGTGCGAGATGGAGATGAGGACCTGGTCGGCCCCCAGTTCCTCGGCCGCTTGTTTGGCCCCTCCATGAAGCACGATGGTGGGCCGGCCCCCCGCCTCGTTGCACACCTCCACGTCCCGCCAACTGATCCCCTGGCGCCAGCCGGTGCCCAAGGCCTTGAGGACGGCTTCTTTGGCGGCCCAGCGGCCGGCGAAATGCTGGGTGGCCTGTTTGCGTTTCTGGCAGTACGCGATCTCCCCGGGGGTATAGACGCGGTTGATGAACAGGTCGGCATGACGCTCGATCATCTTCGCAATCCGCAGGCATTCGGTGATGTCCACGCCAATACCGAGAATCTCCATGGCAGCTACCGATCGCGTCGCAAGAGGCCATCGGGGGCGAGCGGGTCGGGCGAAGGCGGCGGTTCCTCCTCGGCGGGGCGATCGAGGATGGCCTGGACCCGGGCGCGGGCCGGCCGGTCCAGCCACACGTATCCCGGCGTGCCCGCCTGCGGCGAATCGGGGGCAAGATCGGACCAGGCGCAGGCCAGGCCGGCCGGCCCGCATCCCCCGGTACAGTCGATCATCCGCACGCGCAGCCGATGCGGGCCCGGCGGGCAGGCCAGGCCCAACACAGCGGCCAGTTCCGCGGCCTGGCCGGGCTCCAATCGGGCGGCACGGATGGTGCGGAACCACGTCCCGCAGCGATCGCAGTAGGGCAATCGGGCCGACACCACCACCAGCACGATCGCGGGTACGGCCAGCAGCACGGCATCCAGGCCCCAGGTGAACCAGGCCCAGGGCCCCGAGGCGGTCAGGCGCCCCACCGGCCGGCCGTGACGCGCCTCTTCTCGCAGGAACTCGGCGAAGCTCTGCGGCGGGGCGTGCTCGGGAAACAGCACCGCCACCCACGGGGCCTGCCCCGCCGTGGCCGCACGCACCGCCTGGCGGTAGCTCAAGAAATGCTGCCCCACGACGGTAACCGCCACGGCCAAGACCCCGCCGGCCACCAGGGTGGGCCGGTGCCCAATGTGTCCGGCTCGCATCAGCACGACCAACAGCCCGCCGAGGACCACCCCGGCCAGGAGGGGAAACAGGCCCACCGGCGCAAAGATGCGTTGGACCGCCAGGGCGGAAGCGGCGGCAGCAGCCCCCAGCAAGAGGCAGGCCATCAGCCAGGCCAACCCCTGCACAGGCCGGAATCGCCCGGCACCCGGCGGTGCCATGCCGCTTTCCGAAAGCTTTCCCACCGCGTCCATGCCTTCATGCTACCGCAACTTGCTGCCCGTGGCGACGGCATCCGGCGGCTTGCCCGCAGCCGCGGGGCGGAGAACAATTCCCCGGTTTTTCGGGCCTTTCCCGACGGAGACCCCATGCCATGGCGACCGACCTTTCCACGGTGCACCACCTGGTCAGCGATCTGTTCACTTGGCCGGCATCGGCCGACGAGTGGGACCACTACCGCCTGAGCGACGCCCAAGTCCAAGAGTTCCACCGCCAAGGCTTTCTGGCCGGCATTCGGGTGCTCGATGACCGGCAGGTCGAAGTGCTGCGCGCGGAGTTGGAGGGCCTGGCCGATCCCAACCACCCCGGCCACGGGCTGTTCTACGAGTTCCACACCAATGAATCGACCAACCCCGATACCGTGCTTTTCCACGCGCTGGGGGCGTGGCGGATTGCGCCGGGTTTTCACGATTTGCTTTGGAACCCGGCCTTTCTGGTGCCTGCCAGCCAGTTGCTGGGCGGTGCAGTGCGATTCTGGCATGACCAGCTTTTCTGCAAGCCGCCGCGGCACGGGGGCGTGGTGGCCTGGCACCAGGACTATTCCTATTGGACCCGCACCAGGCCCATGGCCCATCTGACGTGCTGGATCGCGTTGGACGACGCCACGGTGGACAACGGCTGCGTGCACTACGTGCCGGGCAGCCACCGCTGGCCGCTGTTGCCCATTACCGGGCTGGCCGGCGGCATGGAGGCCATCCAATCGGTGCTCACCGCCGAGCAGAATGCGGCCTTCTG
>JBBIQF010000566.1:0-4211 GCA_037442445.1 Planctomycetaceae bacterium | reverse complement strand
GCATCCCGAGCAGCAGTACATCCAGATGGATACCACCGATATCCTCTTCATCTGCGGCGGCACCTTCGTCGGCCTGGACCAGATCATCGCCCGCCGGCTCGGCAAACGCTCCATCGGCTTCGGCCAGGATGCCTCCCAAAAAGCCGAAATGAGCCTCGGCGACCTCCTGGAACACGTCACCAGCGACGATATCCTGGAGTTCGGCATGATCCCCGAGTTCATCGGCCGGCTGCCCGTGGTCACCACGCTCCGCCCCCTGGATGTCGATGCCCTCTGCCGCGTGCTCCGCGAACCCAAAAACGCCCTCTGCCGCCAGTACCAGGAACTGTTCGCCATGGAAGGCGCACAACTGGAGTTCACCGACGAAGCGGTCCGGGCAATCGCCGAAAAAGCCCACGAAAAAGACGTCGGCGCCCGCGGCCTGCGGGCCATCGTCGAAGACCTCATGCTGGACATCATGTACGAACTGCCCGACCAGCCCCCCGGCATGCGCTACGTGGTCACCAAAGACGTGGTCCTCGGCCAAGCGCGGCTCTTCCCCGTGGCCGAACAAAAACACAAAAGCGCCTGATCCCCCACTCCCGAGCCGGGGGCGTCAGCCCCCGGTGCCGCCAGCCATTCGCCAGAAAGGTGCGCACGAGCCGGGGGCGTCAGCCCCCGGTGTACTGGCGGCGTGGTGCGGCCGGCCACCACCGCCGGCTCACGCCGGCGGCTCAGGGTCGGTCACGCGAGCGGCTCTTGGCCGCTTCCGCCGGCCGGCGCAAAAACGAGCTGCGCCCCCGTTTCGATCACTCGGGGAAGAGTTTGGTGGAGAGGTACCGTTCGCCCAGGTCCGGCAGCACGACCACCACGGTCTTGCCCTGGTTTTCTTCGCGCTGGGCGACCTGGAGGGCTGCCCACGCCGCGGCCCCGCTGCTGATGCCCACCATCAGCCCTTCCTCGCGGGCCAGGCGCCGCGACATCTCCATGGCGTCCTCATCGCGGACCTGGACCACCTCGTCCAAGATGTTCAGATTGAGCACGTCGGGAATGAACCCGGCCCCGATGCCCTGGATGGTGTGCCGGCCCGGCTTGATGTCCTGGTTGTTGAGCTTTTGGGTGATGACGGGGCTGTTGGCCGGCTCGACGGCCACGATACGCACCCCGGGTTTGCGGGCCTTGAGGACTTCGCCCACGCCGGTGATCGTGCCGCCGGTCCCCACGCCGGCGACAAAGATGTCCACCGCGCCGCCCGTATCGCGCCACACCTCCTCGGCGGTGGTCTTGCGGTGGATCTCCGGGTTGGCGGGGTTCTTGAACTGCTGGGGCATGAAGAAGTTGGGGTTTTCGGCGACGAGTTCCTCGGCTTTGCGGACTGCGCCGGGCATCCCCTCAGTTGCGGGGGTCAGGACCAGGTCCGCGCCGAGGGCCTTGAGCATGCGGCGGCGTTCCAGGCTCATGCTCTCGGGCATTGTGACCATCAGGCGATAGCCGCGGGCCGCGCAGACAAAGGCCAGGCCGATGCCGGTGTTGCCGCTGGTGGGCTCGATGACCACCGTATCATGGTTCAGGCGACCTTCGCGTTCGGCGGCATCGATCATGGCCCGGGCGATGCGGTCCTTGACACTCCAGAGGGGGTTGAAGTTCTCCAATTTGGCGAGGACCGTGGCCCGGCAGCCCGCTGCGACCCGGCGGAGACGGACCATCGGCGTGTTGCCGATGCATTCGGTAATGTCGGAAAACACTTGGCCGCGACAAACCGCAGTCATGGGCACACCCTTTCTATGACTGGCTGGATATACCGCCCCGATGAATAATAACTATCTTGGCAAAGATAGTCAACTCTGCTTCCCTAAACCAATATCGGCCAACCCCTCGGCCATTTCCAAATCCGGCGCCCGCTCTGATGGTCAATCGTGGGAGCCGATGTCCAGGTTGTAGGCCTCTTGCAGAAGGCGGTCCTCGGCGCGCTCGTGCCGCAGCAATTCGTCGCGA
This sequence comes from Planctomycetaceae bacterium, assembly GCA_037442445.1. GTDB lineage: Bacteria > Planctomycetota > Planctomycetia > Pirellulales > Thermoguttaceae > JANLFZ01. The sequence goes on along the minus strand of JBBIQF010000566.1, from coordinate 2,237 downwards.
AAAGACAGGAACAACCGGCGGGTGGTTTCCCACCAATCCTCCTGGCCGGATCGGCTGCTTGCCTCGGCCACCAGCGATTGGGCCTGGCTACACATCTTGGGGTGCTGGGCCAGCAGGTGGTTCATTTTGGCCACCAATTGGGGGGCATGCAGGACCGCTTCTTCGAAATACCCCTCCCCTTCTTCCATCGCGAAGTGTTTCACCAGCCGGTCGCCCAATTGGGCAAGCAGGTGGCAGGCCTCCTCGATGGTGCCGGAGCGGTTGGCCAGGATCTGGTCGATGCGCTCCAACAGGGCCTTGAGTTCCTGGTGGCCGGCCAGGATGGCCTGGTACGCTTTGAACTCCGGAGAATCTGGATGCATTCGGCCTCCTCGAGTGCGCCGTAGAGCGATTCGATGTGGAGCCATTACATGCCGTACCTGCGGCGGGAGCACCGCGGTACGGGCGGCAGCCGCATACGCGTTCATTGTGCCGCAACACGTGGCGGCAAATCACGCCCGTGTGGCCGGCTCGATATCTCGCGACTTGAAGCGAACTGGACCCAGCAACAGCGTCTGATGCCCGCTTTATGCCAAAGGGCCATGGCGGCGCCAATCGGGAACAGGCGTACATGTAAATGCGGCGTCGCCGTCCCCTCTGGCCGTGCCTCAAGCGGGCTGGACGCACTGCGGGTCGTCAAACGCAGGGCTATTGACCCGCCGGCTCACGGCGCAGGCCACCATCTCGCCGGGGGGATACGGGCCAAGCAAAGGTAACAGCCGTGCGGGATCGTCGATGGCCGGGTCCAGCCAGATGGCGTAGTGTTCTGGGGCGAGGATCACGGGCATGCGGTCGTGGATTTGCCCCACCAGTGTGTTGGGCTGCGTGGTCAGTAGCGCGCACGACTCGATTGCCGTGTGGTCGGGGCCTTCCCAGGCATCCCACAGGCCGGCAAACGCGAATACCCGGTCATCCCGGAAGCGGATGAAATAGGGCTGCCGGCCGCGGCCTTCGGTTTTCCACTCGTAGAAGCCATCGGCCGGTATCAGGCATCGCCGCCGCCGCAGGGGAATGCGAAACGCGGGTTTGCTGGCCACCCCCTCGCTGCGGGCGTTGATCAGGCGGTTGCCGATGCGGGCATCGTCGGCCCAATGGGGAATGAGTCCCCAGCGGAGCCATACCAGTTGGCGCTGGGTACCGCCTGGGGCAAGGCAACGGATGGCCGCCACCGGCTGCGCGGGGGCGATGTTGAAGCGGGGGGCCCACTGCGGCGTATCGAACAGGCCGAATTGCGCCGCCACCACGCTGGGCGGCGCCCGGAGGGTGAATCGTCCGCACATATGGGTCATTATATTGTCCGGCAGAGGAAAAACCTGGGTGGGCCACAAGGCTGAGGTCGGCGAGGGCCGCCGGCACTGGCCCCTGGCGCACGGGGCGGTTCGGGCCCAGGTCCGGGCTGGGGCCCGGGCACGGGGTGCGGATGGCTGCTGGGGAATGGTCCCGGCCGGTGGGCTGGCCGGTCCTGCCCGGCTCCCGGGGCGGGGGGTTGCCTCGCGGCGGTCAATTGCCACAATTCAGCATCGTCTAACGGGATGTTTCGTGGCCGATGTTTCCAGTCTCGAGAGGTTAGCCCATGCTCAGCCCGACCATGCAGGAGGCGCTTAACGCCCAGATCAATGCCGAGTATTACTCGTCGTACCTGTATTTGGCGATGTCGGCGTGGTCGGAGGGGGCGAATCTGAAGGGCTTTGCCCACTGGTTCCGCGTGCAGAGCCAGGAGGAGATGCAGCACGTGATGAAGCTTTTCCGGTACGTGGTGGACCGGAAAGGGCGGGTGCGGCTGGGGGCGATCGCGGCCCCGCCGGGCGACTGGGCGTCGCCGTTGGCCGTGTTCGAGGCCGCTGCCGAGCACGAGGCCCACGTCACGGGCTGCATCAACCGCCTTCTGGAACAGGCGGTGCGCGAGAACGATTTCGCCACCCACACCCTCTTGGAATGGTTCATCAGCGAGCAGGTGGAAGAAGAGGCCACGGTGGACGCGATCGTGCAGCAGCTCAGGCTGGCGGGCGATGCACCGGCCACGCTGTTTTTGATCGATCGGGAACTGGGCAGCCGGGCGCCGGCGTCGTCGGCCGATGGCCCGGCCACGTAGGCGGGGCCAGGGGTTGCCCAACATACCGGCCTTTGCGGCCCGGGTGGCCGGACCAGGGGTGGTTCTCCGGGGCCAAAGCCCCCGGGCCCGCAGTCCCGGAACATGG
>JBBIQF010000565.1:1788-4226 GCA_037442445.1 Planctomycetaceae bacterium | reverse complement strand
CGGAGTGGCTGGTGGTTACCCCCGAGGGCTATTACGATGGTAGCGCTGGCGGCATCGCACAGTTGGAACTCCGCCGACCTAGTACGGATACAGCGCTACCCGATTCCGAGAAGGCCAAATACCACCGGCCCGACCTGGTGCGCAAGGCATTGCGGCCGTAGGCGGCCATTGGTTGGTGCTCACAGAGCACTACGCCTGCCGCGGCAAAGTTGGTACTCACAGAGCACCCTACGGGGGCTACATATTCTTGGCAGTCGGTTTGGAGCAGTTCGCTAACGGAAAAGGAGCACAACGATGCCGAACCACTTTAGCCGTCTCGAGGGGTTTTCGGGGGTAGAGGGGGCAATTGCCCGGTTTTGAAATACGTGCGGAGCGCTTCGGTGACCGTGCGGAGGGGGTCATGGCCGCGCTGTTTAAGCGTGCGGTGAATGCTCATCAGCACCGCTTGCGCGTCGGCCCCACGCCGGCTCCGATTCGCATAGCTGTTCTTGCGGATGATCACCGCCGGCCGGATCGCTCGTTCCGCCAAATTGTTCTCGAACGGCACCCCAGGCTGATCCAGGAAGGTGAACAGGTCGTGCCGATGGCGCCGAAGGCGTTTCACCAACCGCTTGGCCTGCTTGTCTTCCCAGTTCGCGGCAATCCGTTCGTCCAACCGCTCTTCCAGCCGCTGCCGACGGGAAGCGAAAGCGTCGGCCGACAACTCCGGCTTCCGCCGCCAAAGGCGGATCGCATCGCCCAGCAACCGCCGCAGTTTCTTGGCAAACTCCGGCCACTGCTCGCCGCCCCGGCCGTACCGCTCCACAGCCTCCAGATCGCGGGGCAAGTGCACCAGGCAGCCCTGGCGGGCCGCACACACCACGGCGTTCTAGGCACTCCAGAAATCGGTGACCAACGTCCCCTGGAACTCCTCCAGAAAAAATCTCCGCAACGCCACCGCGCCACGCGAGCGGCCGATCAGATAAAACGTCACGCTCCCGTTGGCGAAACACCACAGCCAGTGCGTCCTCCCGGCCACTCGCCACGAGGTCTCGTCGGCGTGCAACACCGCCGAGCCCAACGCCTCGCCCTGGAGTTGCTCATACCACGGGTAAAGCACCTCCTGCAGGCGATACCCCATCTGCACCAGACCGCCTGGGGGCAGCTTCAACTGGAAGTGGTGGTTAAAGACCTCCACGATCTGCGAGAGGGTATTGCCCAGGCCGTAGTGCAGCCAGGAGGAGAGGACCAGCGTGCGGTTGCCCAGCGTCGCTCGGGGGAGGGCATCGGGAACGACCGGCTCGACCAGCTTCTTGCAGTGCGGACACCAGTCGCGATGGATGACGTGCTCGGTCACCACCGGCTGGACCCCCTGGGGGATGTCCTCGATAGAGCGGGTGCGGCTCTAGCTGCACCGCCGCAGCCGGCCGCCGCAATGGGGGCAGCGGGGCAAGCGGTGCACCTCGCGCCGGTCGATCCGCTCCGGTACGGGACGCCGGCTGCCGGGATGCCCGAGCTTCCGGCCGGGAGGCTTTCGCCCCCTCCTGGCGGGCGGTTTCTGATAGGCCGGGATCATCCCCGAGGGCGTGCTGGGAGCCGGCTGGGGGCTCTGCAACGCGGCCAGTCGCCTGGCCAAGGTCACAAGCGCCCAGACCACGGCGTCCTCCCCCAAGTGAAAGATTGCCCGTGCCTGCTCTTCGGTGAGAGTTGGGCCGAGGATATCCGCCAAGGCCGCCGGATCGAATACCTCCGTGCTCATGGCACCGTCCTCCAGGTTGGTTTACCCCATTTACGCCCGAACCCGTAGAGCGCTTCGCCAAGAAAATGCTCCGTACCGCTAACGAGTGACTTCGTCGGTAAGGTGAGGCGGTGTCATCCGTATGCCCGCGGAAGACAATAGGAAAGGTCCGCCTACATGCTGTCCGCTCTCCTGTCGCGCGGGGAGGGCGTCTTGCCGACAGAGCCTAAAAAAGAGAAAAGCGGTTTGTGCGGAAACCGCTTTCCTCTTTTTCGGAACTACGTGACGGCCAGCGACCGGACCCTGCCCGCCACGAAGGGGAAGTCGGGGGTCAGCCGGACTAGCCCCAGCACCACGCCGCCGGTGTCCGCAGCCGGCATGGCCGACTCCGGAACATAGACGTACAGCCGGCCAGACTTGTAATGCTGCACCAGGCCGGCAGGGAGCAACAGGCCGCCTGCCCACGGGCAGCCCGTTTGTTGGAGGAAGAGGTACTTCAGCCAGTCGATGTCCGTAGCCTTGCGCAGCTCGTTCCAGGTCCATTGCCGGTCCCTGGCAACGGCATCGGCAAACGCCGCCCCAGAGGGCAATACTTGTCCTTCGTGGATGTCCGGGGAGAGCCGGGCCGAGGGCGGCAGGACCACGCGAAGCGGCTGGCCCTCGGCGCCTTCGGCAGCGAACTCCACCTCCGTGGGCACGCCCTCGGCCCTGCGGATGGCCA
>JBBIQF010000565.1:0-1688 GCA_037442445.1 Planctomycetaceae bacterium | reverse complement strand
CCTTCGGCAGCGAACTCCACCTCCGTGGGCACGCCCTCGGCCCTGCGGATGGCCAGCACGCGGCAGCGCTCGGCACCGGGGAAGCTGGGCGTTGTGAGCACAAGAGGGCGCTCGGCGTTCGGCCCGCAGGCCAAGGCCAGCTCCGCCTGCCCCTCTTCCGAAAGCACGACGGACGACAAGGCGGCCGTGCCCCTTAGGAAAACCCATGTGCTCGGCGCAATCGCCGCCCACGAAAGAACCTCGTCCTCCTTGCCATTGCCCTGCGCCGCCAGCATCCGCTCCAGCATAGAAAGCCCAAGCGAGGCCAGGTGGTCCTGCCAGTGCTTTTTCGGGCCGGGGGAAAGGACCAGCGAATCCCGGTGCCGGTGCTTGACGAGGTTTCGCCGCCGGCGATCGACGGGAAACTCCCAGTACGGCACGGGCACTGCGATCTTGCCCACCGGCTGGCCGACGCGGACATGCCGGCCGGCGAAAATCTCCACCTTGTCGGCGTCGGCGGCGTGGAAGCGGTAGGCCAGCACGCGGCCCACCGCCACGTCGCAGAATCCTTCTGTGGTAGTGACCATCGACACCGGCCCGGCCGCGGGGGCAGGCAGTTCCAGGCCCCCTTCCGGGATGCACCACGGCGCCTGTTTCGGGCGGCACACGAAGCTCTGCGTGCGGAAAGGTTTTCGGAGCGAGAACTCCTCCATCACGGCCCAGGCGCCGCCGGCCAGCCGCGCTTCGAGCAGCCGGAGACTGGGGGCAAGCAAAACCTCGAGCCGGATGTCCTCGGCCGCCGCCAGCCGGCCCGGCTGGATCCGCCCGGGACCAGACGGGCGCAGGGCGACGGCGGCCAGGTCCTCGGGAAGCGCGTTACCCTCGGCGGCGAGCTTCAAGAGTTCTTGTTGGCGCGACACGAGCCGCGCCGCTTCGGCAGAAGAACGCTGCATGCGACTTCTCCTTTCAACGAAACAACAGCAGACAGCAACAGAACGAGCACCGCAGAGTATTATGCGAGGATTCGGCAAAAAATTAGGGTGGCGTGTGCGGAATGTCCGATTCCGCTTTTGCCACCTCTGTCGTCTGTTCTCGAAGAGGCTGCGCTGGATGGATTCCGCGCCGCGGCGATATTTTCGCGCCGGATGGGCCGACAAGAGAAGTGCCGTGCGCCGCCGACCCGAAGATGTTATTACTTGGGTCGGCCGCGCCGAGACACGCGGCGGGAAGCGGCCCAGTGCGGTTATTCGTTATCCGCCCCGGCGCCTGGCGTCTGCCGATTGCCGCGGAGCGTTTTTCCCACCTCCTGGGACTGGTGCAGCCAGCGGAGTCGGTCGTGCAGCCCGCTGCCGGGCGGCTTCAAGCGCCCTGCGGATCGCCGCCTCCTCGTCGGGGCCGGGCCCGGGGACATCCACTTCCTCTTCGACCGGCGCGTCCTCCGCCTCGGGCGCCATCCGGCCTGCCGGTTGCTGATTTTCTTGCGAAGTTTCACGCTTCGCAGAGACATCAGCGTCTGCGCCGTCCTGGTAATCGTCCTGGCTATCCGCCTCGAAGGGAAGATCGTCGAGGTCGCTTGGGGCTCTTCGGGCCGGGGCCGCGGCAGCCTCGGCCAACGCGCCGTCTCCCTCGACTTCGACTTCCTCGCCCAGATCGAGCTCTTCGTCCAGGTCCTGTTCGAAGTCGCTCGGCGGCGCATCCTTGCCTGGTTT
>JBBIQF010000564.1:0-4227 GCA_037442445.1 Planctomycetaceae bacterium | reverse complement strand
CCCGTCAAGCGGCCGGCCCCCCCACCCATCGGCCCGCGCGCTGCCAGGGCGATGCGCAGTCGTTTGGCCAGCCGGCTGGCCGCCATATCTTCGGCCCGCGCGCCGCCACGGCGGTGGTGCCACGGCGAGTGCGGGATCGCCCTGGTTGACGGTGCCCGCCGCCACAGTACAAGAGAGGCTTCCGCGTGGGGGAACTCGCCTCATCGGCCGGCAGGCCCCGTGCCCCCAGGCCGACCGGGCGTTTCCCACGCATTTTCCTCCTTCTTAAATCCTTTTGACAATCGAGGCATGCCATGCGAATCGGTTTCGCCCTGGTACTTTCCGGCACGGTACTGGCCGACATGTGGGCCGCCGCTCCTGTGGCTAGCGGCGCCGAACCCCCCGCCCCGCTTTGCCAGCCATGGCCATCCGAGTATCGGGGCGAAGCGGCGACCGGCAAGCACGTGCTCGCACTATGGAAGTTCGACGCGGGGGAGAAGGTCGAGGACGCCGCGGGCCGGGGCCACACCGGCACGCTCCGCGGGGCGAAAATCCATCCCCGCGGCCGGTTCGGTGCCTGCCTGGAATCTTTCGCCGGCTGGCCCGTCGAGGATAAGGAACACCGCGCTTGGATACCCAGCCATCCGGGCTTGAGCCCCCAGGGCCCCTTCACCTTGGAAATGTGGATTTGCCCCAAGCCCGAGCTGGAGGGCTATCCCGAGGCCTTCCTTTTGGACAAGAAATATGTCTCGCACCACGACTACCAGTGGATCCTGGGACCGGCCGACCGCTCGGGGATGCGCGTGCTGCGGGTGAGCCTGGGATTCGGCGACGATTCGGCCACGTTTTACGCCCGGCCGGCCCGGTTCAAACCCGGCACGTGGTATCACCTGGCATTTACATATGACGCGGCGGGGCACGGCAGGTTTTTCCTTAATGGCCAGCCGTGGGGCGACCAGCGCATTGCCGGCCGGGAGTCCATCGCGGCCGGCACGCATCCGCTCTCGATCGGCGACCGCATCGGCAGCTACTACCACGGTTTTCCCGGTTTCATCGACGAGGTGCGGCTGTGTGCCGGGGCGCTTGAGTTCCGGCCCATCAAAGTGGAACTGGCCAGCCCGCGCCGGTGTTTCCTCCGCATGGAGGCGGGTGTGTCGCTGGCCTTGCGCGTTACGTGGCTGAAGCCGCAGCCCCTGGCCGGGGGCCAGGCGAGCATCTCCCTCGACGGCCTGGGCCAGCGCACGGTGCGGCTGGGAGGGCTTGCCCCCGGAGAATCCGCCAGCATCGACTACCCGTTGGATACCACGCTCCGGCCGGGGGAATACCCGCTGGTGGTCCGGCTGGAGGTGCCTGGCCCCGAGCCCTTCCAGAGCGAAGAACGCTTCCCTGTGCGGATCGTGGCCCGCCGGCCGCCCGACCGCTTCCCCGTGCTCATGTGGGGGGTGGGAAGTCCCGAAGGCGTGCTCAAGGAATTGCCGCGCCTCAAGCGGATCGGTTTCAGCCACGTGCTGGGCTTCGGGGCCGATTATGCCCGCATTTGGGAGGCGGGCAAGCCTTGCGAGGCCGCGGCACCGGACCGGGTGGCCGCCACCTGCCAGATGCTCGACGCGGCCCTGGCCAGCGACATCGCCATCGTGGCGAGCCTATCGCCGGGGCACTGGGCCGCCGGCAGGCCGGCGCTCCAGCGTGTGGACCGCAAGGGCCAGCCCTACAAGACCAAGACGCCCGACGTGTGCGGCCTGTTCCCCGAGGTGCAGCGGTTCTGCTACAACGTGGGGGCTTCGGTGGCCGGGACATTCGGCCGGTTTCCCGCCTTCCAGGCCGCCATGCTCCATACCGAAGTCCGCGATCACGCCCAGCTTTGCTTCCATCCGCATGACCTGGCCGCCTTCCGCAAATACGCCGGAAGGGATATTCCGCCCGAGGCCGCCGGCCGGCACGGCGTGCAGTATACGCGGCTGGTTGGCTTCCCGGCGTCGCGGGTCATCCCGGACGACCATCCCCTTTACGTGTTCTACCGCTGGTATTGGAAAGAAGGCGACGGCTGGAACGGGCTCAATACGGCCCTGCACCGCGGACTCAAGAGCGGCCGGCCTGACCTGTGGACCTACCACGATCCCGCCGTGCGCGTCGCCAGCGTGTACGGCAGCGGCGGCGAAGTCGATGTCCTTTCGCAATGGACCTACTCGTACCCCGACCCGATCCGCATCGCCGTGGCCACGGACGAGCTGCTGGCCATGGCGGCCGGCGCCGCGCATTCCCAACGGGTCATGAAAATGACGCAGATCATCTGGTACCGCAGCCAGACGGCACCGGCGCCCAAGGAGGGCCCGCCCTCGGCCGCCGCACCTGCGTACCAGGCCCCCTGGGAGCGCCAGCAGCCCGATGCCCCCTTCATCACCATCGCCCCCATGCATCTGCGCGAGGCGTTCTGGACCAAGATCGCCCGGCCCATCAAGGGCATCATGTACCACGGGTGGCAGTCGCTGGTACCGTGCGACTCGCCCAGCAGCTACCGCTTCACCCATCCCGAAACGCAGCACGAGCTTGCCCGGCTGATCCACCAGGTGGTCGAGCCTTTGGGGCCCGTGCTGTTGCACGTGCCGGGGGCCAAAAGCGACGTGGCCTTCCTGGAGAGCTTCGCCGCGCAGATGTTCGCCGGGCGCGGCACGTACGGATGGGGCGGTTCGTGGTGCGGCGACGCCTACCACGTCATGCTGTACGCCCACCTCCAGCCGGAAGTGGTGTTCGACGAGACGATCGCCCAGCGGGGCCTAAGCGGTTTCAAGGTGCTGGTCATGGCCGATTGCGACGTGCTGCCTGCCAGCGTGGCCAAGCGCGTCCAGGAGTTCCAGGCCCAAGGCGGCCTGGTGGTGGGCGACGACCGCCTGGCGCCGGCCATCAAACCCGATATCGTGCTGGCCCGCTCCCAGCGGACCGGCCGAGCCGATCGCGACAAAGCCGCCCTCCAAGCCTTGGCCCAGGCGCTTCGCAAACAACTCGACCCCCGTTATCGCCGTTACCTCGATACCTCCAACCCCGATGTGATTCCCTATTTGCGGCGGTACGGGCCCAGCGATTACGTGTTCCTGGTCAACGACCGGCGCGAGTTTGGCCAGTACGTGGGGCACCACGGCATCGTGATGGAAAACGGCCTGCCTTCGCAGGCCACGGTGAGCGTCCAGCGGCCGGCGGGCTATGTGTACGACCTCGTAGCCGGCCGGGCGGTCCCGGCCCGGCAGGCCGCCGGCCAACTGGCGTGGGACGTGTCGCTAGGCCCCTGCGATGGGGCCGTGTACCTGGTCGCACCCCGCCCCATCCAAGGCTGCCGCATCACGGCACCCCAGTCCGCGCCGCGCGGCAGCACGGCGCGATTGGCCTTCGAAGTGCTCGATGACCGCGGCCAGCCGGTCGAAGCGGTCATCCCGCTGCGGATCTGCATTTACGACGCCGAGACCCGGCTGGCCGAGTTGAGCGGCTATTACGCTGCCAAAGATGGCAAGACCGAAGTGGCCCTCCAGATCGCGCCCAACGATCCGCCGGGGACCTGGCAGATCGAGGTCCGCGAGCTGGCCTCGGGCCAGTCGGCGGTACATTGGCTCCGGGTGCCCGGCCCGGAACCCTGGCCGCCCGCCAAAACCCCGGCCCCGCCACCGGGCGTGGCCAACCCGGTCCAGCCCCAGGGTTGACGGGGTTACATTGAGTGGGGCCGGCATGGATTGCAACCTTCGCCGGCCGTGGCCGCTTTCAAGAACCGCAGGGAGGTTTGCCACCCCCTACCCGAACGATGCAAATCTCACCCATCCACAGAGGGGTTCGGGGGCGCGAAAAAATGACTGACGATTGTTGCAATGCCACAGAGAGGGGACTAGACTAGCTATCCAAGGCCGGCCGGCAACAGAGTCAATCTGCGGCTGGGCGCGTTGCAGCCCCGCGGGCGGCTCTTGCGGCCGGTAGTCCATCCTGCCTGAAACGATCCGTCCCACCTGAGTTGGAAGCCATCCCATTTCACAAGGCGCTCGTGCGGTACCGAGCGGCTTGTGTGTTACCATCGTTGGAACCCCGCGGAGATGCGCGGCCGGCTTGCGATTTGCCGGCGGCCAGCCGCGGGGTCCAGCCGGGGCATGGCACGTGCGTGTTCCGGGAGAGCCGGGCGGTCCGCCGGGCGTGCTGGCGGGCTTTGGCCAAGCGCAGCGCAGGGAGATGAGGTGCGATGAGAACCTCAGCGATAGCGCTTATCGTGTTGGT
>JBBIQF010000563.1:0-4249 GCA_037442445.1 Planctomycetaceae bacterium | reverse complement strand
ACGTGTATCAGGGATTGACCGGCGTGCCGCGAGGTACCGCCCGCTGGATTCGCGTGCTGGAAGACGTGCCGCGCAAGAGTGTGCCTACCGGGGGCGTAATCACCACCTCGGGCACGCTGATCTTTACGATCAAGCGGGTGCTGGGGACGGTGCCGATCGAGGCCGATGGCTCGGCGCATTTCGTGGTGCCGGCCAACCGCAATGTGTACTTCGAGGTGCTGGATAAAGACTTCGAGGAAATCCAGCGGATGCGGAGCGTGGTATGCCTCAAGCCGGGCGAGTCGCGGACCTGCATTGGCTGCCATGAGCGGCGGAGCATGGCCCCGCCCACCGCCACGCTTTCGGCTCGAGGCGGGCTGGCAGCGCTGCCCGGGGGTGGAAACGTGCAGCCGGTGTCTTTCACGCCATCCGGCGCTTTGGCGAGGCCGGGCGAGCCTGGCTCGAAGGGGCGCCCGCCGGTGTTGGTTGCGCTGGGCCGGCCGCCGAGCCGCCCGGCTCCTCCCCCCTGGGGCAACCAAATCGTCAGTTACCTCCGCGATGTCCAACCTGTGCTCAACGCCCGGTGCGTGGCCTGCCATGCCTACGATCGGCCTGCCAACGGCGTCATCCTGACCGATGATCTGACCGACCGTTTCTGCATCGGGTACGAAGAGCTGCTCCCCTATCTCAGCGTGGCCATCTCGAACCGCTGGGACCATCCCGACGACGTGTATCCCCGGCCGCCCTACACCTACGGCTCGAAGGTCTCGCGCCTGACCCGATTGTTGCGTGCCGGGCATCACGGCGTGGAACTGTCGGCCGAGGAGTGGGAGCGCCTGCTGACCTGGATCGATTGCAACGGGGTTTACTACGACCGGTACGAGACCGGCCATTATCCCGACCGCCGCATTTTTACCGGCTCCGTGCGCCAGACTTTGCAGCAGGTCTTCGAGCGGCGGTGCGCGGGGTGCCACGGCCGCGACGAGGGGCGGCACGACACCTGGTGGCTAAGCCTCAACTGGCGGGAGCCTCGCAACAGCCGCATGTTGGCCGCCCCGCTGGCGCCGCCGGCGGGCGGCTGGGGCCGGTGCGGCCAAAACGTATTTGCCACCACGGCCGATGCGGACTACCAAGCCATGCTCCGCGCGGTGGAAGCCCTGGCCGAGCGGCTCCGCCAGCACCCCCGCGAGGATTTGCTTTCGTTACGGGGCACGCCGGCCGAAAACCAGCGCGTCGTCCTCCCCTCGCCTCCGCCGCCCCGGCCCGCCGAGGCGGTTCCCCCGGGCACCGTGTTTTTGAGCGATCTGGCCTGGGAGTCGGCCCAGGCCGGCTGGAGCCCCAATCGAGACGGCCTGCCCCGCCGCGACCGGTCGATCGAAGATCAGGCCATCCGGGTGGGCAACCGCCGGCACGCCAAAGGGCTTGGCACGCACGCCCCGTCTGAAATCGTGTTCGCATTGGACGGCAAGTATGCCCGCTTCCAGGCCGTCGCCAGCCCCGGCGAACCCGGCGGAACGGTGGTGTTCCAAGTCTTCGGCGACGGCAAGAAGCTGTTCGATAGCGGCGTGATGCGGTTTGGCCAGTCGCAGAACATCGACGTGCCCGTGGATGGCGTGCGCCGGCTCCGCCTGGTCGTCACCGACGGGGGCGACGGCTACATCCACGACTGCGCCAACTGGGCCTCCGCCCGTGTGCGGACGCCCTGACGGGCCGCAATAAACCTGGCTGGCCGGCGCGATGCCCCCCGGCCCAACTCGCGGACTTCAGGGCGAGGCGCCTGGCTCGGCGGCCGAGGGCCCGCCGGGGTCCTCCGGCATCACGGCCGAGGGGTCGGGCACTGGGGAAGAGGCCGGCTGTTCGGCCTCAGCAGGCGGGGGCTGGCCGAGGCCCTGGAACAGCCGCTCGCGCAACTGGGCCAATCGGGCGATTCGGTTGCTCGGCCAATCTTCGAGCCGGCTGGGGGCGAAGTTCTCGGGCTGGACGAACAGGAGGGCGGGTTGCTGGAGTTCGAGGCGGCAGGCCAGGCGATGCAAGAGCCAGGTGTCGCGCCAAGCCAGGCGATGCGCCCGGGCCAGTTGGAAGAACAGTCGCCAGGGTCGCCCTACCGGCCGGGGTCTCCGCAGGGCCAGATACCACGCGGTGACCAGCCACGTGGCCACGACGGCCACCACACCGCAAACGCCCACCACCAGGGGCCAGGGATTTAGCGCAGGCAGGTCGGCCTGGGTTTCGGCGGCCTGGCGGGCCAGCGCCTGCGCGGTGTCCTGGGGCGCACTTTGGGCCAAGAGCCAAGGCATCATGGCGGCGTCTCCGCTGCACGAGGGGCCACGGGCGGCGGCGCAGGTTCGGCCGCCAACCCCTGGGCTTCCAGCGCCTTGCGGGCCGCCTCCTGCACCACCGGGCTGCGGTCTTCCAGGGCTTCGGTCAGGCCCAGCCGGGCAGCCGGGGAGCGGCAGCCGGCCAGCGTGGCGGCGGCCTCGGCCCGGATCATGTGGTCCTCGTCGTGGAGAAGGCGGAGGATGCCTTCTTCGACTTTGGTTTCGAGTTGCAAGGCGCGGGCCACGGCCAGGGCCCTCAGCCGCCGGCGCCGCACCCGCGAGCGCATTTCTTCCCACAGCCGGGCCACGCAGCGGGGGTCCACTTTTTTCACCAGGGCGCCGGTCGAGCGGCGCATGGCATCGTCCATCATGTCGAAGTCGGCCAGGAAGCGGTCGAAGTGGAACTCGGGGAGGCTTTTGCGCACGGCGGCCCGCACGGCCGGCGAGGGGCTATCGACCAGGGCCAGGATGCGGTTCAAAGCGCCGGGGATGCCGCGGCTGCGGAGCTGGACGATGACTTTGGCCTGGACTTCGGGGTCTTTGTCGGCCAGGGCGCGGAGGGCCAGGCGGTTGGCCTCCGCGCCGTGGAAGCGGGCGAGGGCTTCGGCGGCGGCCCGCCGGCCTGCGGGTTTGCCGTGCGACAGCATCCATTCGATGCAGCCGAAAACTTCGCGCCGGGGCGCGGCCGAGGCCATCAGCAAGCGCACCGCCGCGTGCTGCTCGGCATCGCCCAGCTTTTCCAAGAGGGCGGCGTTGCGGGCCCAGGCGATCGTTCCCATGCGCCGCAGGTTCTGGGCCGCCACGGCCGAGGGCTCCCGGCCGATCTTCCGCAACAGGGCCACCACGAAATCGGGATCATTGCGCCGGGCGATGACCGACAGTGCCGCCGAAGGGGCCTGCGGATCGTCCAAGAAGCCCAGCACCAGGCGGAGGATGCTGGGCTTGGGGCTGCGGGCCAACAGGTCCACCAGGGGGACGAACGCCGCATGGTGCGGGTTATCGAGCACTTGTTTGAGCGTCAGGTTGTCGCGGTTGACCAACGCGGCAAAGGCCTCCAGGACCTCGCGGCGTTGGTGCCGGCCGTAACGCCCCACCGCGGTTTCCAGCACGCTGATCAACCGCCGGCGGACCAGCGGGGGAGAATCGCCGCCCTGCAAGGGGCGGAGCGAGCCCAATTCGGCCCACAGGAGGTTGACGAGTTCCACCAGGGTCTGCGCCAAGAGGTCGGCCTGCGGATGGTTCGGCTCTTCCAAAGCCAACAGCAACGTGGGTACCAGGTCGTACATGCGGAACCATTGGGCGGCCTGGCAGGCATTGGCGCAAAGCTGGGGGGCGTCGCCGAGAAGGGCTTGCCGGCAGACCGGCAGCAGCCGGCTGTGAAAGCGCTGGAGCACGGGCCGCCAGGACTCGGGGGCCTGGTGCAAACGCGCCAGGACCTCGCGGTGGCCTGCGGGATGGGCCCGCTTGAGGATCGCGGCCAGGGCGTGCTCCTGGAGTGCGGCGTGCCAACTGTCCAGCGCAGCGAGAAGCACGGGGCCTGCCGCCTCGTTATCGCTGCGGGAAAGTACGTCGAAGGTGAGCGAAAGACCGGCAGGCTCCATCGAAATCCTCCGGGGAAATATAGGACGCGCCGGATGCCGGGCCGCGTTGCCCCGGAGGGGGTAGTCGCCACTTCAGAGCCCCCATGCCCGATACGATCGCCCTTGGCGCCAGAGGCCGCAAACTTGATTTCCTCCATCGATCCGCTAAAACTGGAACGGGACGAACATCCGCGTGGAGGAGGCCCATGGATAGCGCCGCTCGGGCTGCCGAGGTTTTCGAACGCGAGTTCCTGGTACTGCGAGGCCGGTTGTTGGAGGTCGCGGCTACGCTGGACCGCCTGGATCGGGCCGGGGGGCCGCCCCCGCAAGACCCGCGCACCGATCAGCTCCGCCGCAGCCTGGAGGTGCTGG
>JBBIQF010000562.1:0-4255 GCA_037442445.1 Planctomycetaceae bacterium | reverse complement strand
AATATCCCCAGTCCCGCCAAAGCCACTCCTAGCCATTGCCGTCTCACGTGCTGGTCCTCCCAAAAAGTGAAGCAACTGTTTGCGGAGACACGGTTGTTCGGGAAATGTCGAATGCCGAATGTCGAATGCCGAACGGCACCTACCCGCTGCCGAGGCCCATCGGGTAGGGCTGGCACGCCAATACCCCTACGGCACCAATCCGCCTTCAAGCCCCCTACCCCCGGGACCTTCCCCCGGCCACCCCGGCCCCGTCGCGGCTGTTTGGTCATTGGTTCTTTGTCATTGGTGCTTGGTCATTTGTCATACGTCATTAGTCATTCGTCATTCGTCATTCGACCTTCGTCATTCGTCCTTTGTCCCTCCCCTCCTCTGTCCTCTCTGCCGCCCCTCGGGCCGCCGGGATGAACCCGGCGGCCCGTACTTGCACCGGCGACGCTTAGAACTGCCCAATCGGCTGGCCGTCACGCCGGCCTCCCAGACGCTGGTACGTCACATAGTCCACCGTCTGCGAGATGAACCGCGCACTGCCATCGACCATCAAGAACTGCGCTCCGCCCGGGTGCTTCGACCGGAACCCCCATGACAGGTTCCAGTTGCTCTGCGCCCGGCAGTTCGGGAAGGTCACCCCCGACGTGGCATTCGGGCAAGTGGTCATCTCGTTGATCGGCACCGAGGTCGAAGCATGAGCGTTGCCCATGCCGTTGTAGTGCCACCACCCGGCGGTGTGGTCATTGCACTCGGGCAGGATTTCGCCGACGAAGATGGTGTTCGAGGTGCCATCGGTCACGTCGGCAATGCCCACCGCCTCGCCACAGTATCCGCGAGGGCTACCCATCGCACTGCCCCCCAGCAGCCGGCCGAACATGCCCGAAAGGCTCTGTTTGGTGCACGTGTTGCCGTGGTCGGCGTTGCCTTGGGGGTCCTCGTAGTGGACGCGGGGGGTGAGATAAGGCTGGCAGTTGGCGTCGGCCGAGGGCGTCCGCTGGGAGCCCAGCGAGCCGCTGTAATTCGTGGACATCCAGTTGCCGTCCCGCTCCAGGTTGCCCAAGCCGTCCGAGGGGCAGCGGGTGTACGGGGCCTGGATGGACCGCCGGGCCTGGAGCCCGCCCGGCCCAACCGGGGCCTCGGCCCAGCGGCAGCCCCCTTCGTTGCTGAGTTCATCGACGGTCTTGACCTGCGCGTCACCCCAGCTCTTGACCGCATTGTACGGCCCGCCCTGCTCAGCATAGGGCATGATCCGCACCTGCCAGCTTATGAACGGGTAGCCCCAGTTCTGCCCGCCCGGTGCGAACACCTTGGACACGTCATGATAGTTGTGCAGGGCCAGCCCGAACTGCTTGAGGTTGTTCGAGCACTGGCTCCGCCGTGCCGCCTCGCGTGCGGCTTGGACCGCCGGAAGCAGCAAGGCAATAAGGATGCCGATGATGGCGATCACCACCAGCAGCTCGACGAGCGTAAACGCCCGCCGCCATCGTGAGGAAAGCACCATGGTACACCTCCTGGGTTGAGTAAAGAGAAGAACACCTCGGAACGCTCGAAGGAGGATCATCTTGTGACGCGTGAAGCTGAATAAGCTTCCACCGCATCGGTGTGGCCGGAATAGCCTAAATGGACATGGATCCGCCGTGGCAGTCGCACTCCGCGCCATTTGCCCTATAGCAATTCCTGTGCAAAGAATCAAGCACCCGGCGCGAGAAATTTCGGGGTCCGCATCGGATTGGCCAAGGTGGAGCGGAAGGCCCGACCGTCATGCCCGAGACCGGCTCGCCCGGTTAGGCCAACAGGTTAGCCGGGATGCCTAAGTCGGGTGGTCCCACGCTGGCTTTCCACAGCCGTAGGGTGCTCTCTGAGCACCAAGAATCGGCCACCGAGTGGTGCTACGGCTTGTCCTTGCTTCGGCATTCGTCATTTGGCTTTCGACATTCCCCCGTAAGCTGCTCTCTGAGCACCAAGAATCGGTTACGGAGTGGTGCTCACCGAGCACCCTACTGTGCTGCCCGTGTGGTCTGCGGGGGCATGAAGCCCCTGGCGGCTTATTGGCCGGCCAGTTCCAGTCGCACGAAGTTCAGGGCGCTTTTGGCCAGGTAGACCTGTACCATGGCGGGGTGTGTGGCCAATCGGAGGGTATGCGTGGCTACGCGGTGGGGGCCGGCAAGCGCGATGCAAGCCCGGCGTGGCTCGGGCGTGTTGCCGGCTGAGGGGTCGGCCAAGGGGTTGGCCTGCACCGCCAGGCCGTGGGTGGCTCCGAAACGCAGTCGAATACTCTGGGCCGCTATTGCAGCCCACGACTCGGCGACCGAGTCGCCCGTCCACCGGGGGATATGGCCCCCGTCGGCAAGGCGCTCGGGGATGTCCTGGCCGGGCAACACCAGCCCGCCCAGGAAGGGGCCGGCCGAGCTTTGGGCCGCTGCCAACCATTGGGTCAAAAGCCCGCTGGTGCCCCATTCGGCAGTGGCCAGGGTCTGGCCGGCCTGAGCCAGCAGGCGTAATACCACGTGTTGGAGTTCGTCGTCTTCCTCGCCGAAGACCAGATCGCCCAGGCACTGGCGGATAGTGGCCAGGGTGGGCTCGATCGCGGCGCGGCAGGCGGCTTGGTCCGGCCCTTCGGCCGAGATCCGCAGGGTGATGGTGGCCTGCGAAGCGGTGATGCCCACCCGGGGCCATCGGCCGCGGCGAATGAGGTCCGGCAGCATGGCTTCGATCTGGCTTTCGCCGGCCCCGAAGCACTTGAGGCGATGGTGGAGGATCATCCGGCCAGGGCCGCCTCCCTCACGCAGCCGCGGGGCGACGGCCGCCAGCCACATTTCCTGCATTTCGGCCGGCACCCCGGGCAAGGCGAACACCCGGCAAGGCCCGCGGCCGGGTCGCGGCACGGCCAAATCGATCCCCGGGGCCGTGCCGTGCGGGTTGGGCAGCACCCGGCTGCCTTGGGGAAACAGGGCCTGCCGGCGGTTTTGTTCGGGCATGGGCCGGCCACGCCGGGCGAACAACCCGCGGATATGTTCCAGGGCCTCGGGGTCCAAAACCAAGGGACAGCCCGTGGCCAGCGCCAAGGCATCGCGGGTCAGGTCGTCGGCCGTGGGGCCCAACCCCCCGGTGGCCAGCACCACGTCGCTTCGGCCGATGGCTTGACGGAAAACGCCGGCTCGTCGCCCACGGCCGTGTGGTACCTCACGCGCCAGCCCAGTTCTTCCAGGCGCTGGCTGAGCCAGGTGCTATTGCTATCGACATGCTGGCCGCCAACAATCTCGTCGCCGATGGCGATCACTTCGGCATCCATCACCCGCTCCGGCCCAGGGGTTTGCGATAGACCATACCTTGCCCGCACTGCCGAAAACCGAACTTTTGCAACAGGCCCAATCCGGCGAAGTTATCTTCGGGCGTGTGGACTTCGATGCTCTGAAACCCCTGGCCGGCCAGGATACGCAGGCTCTCGCTCACGAGAAAGCCGGCCAGGCCCTGGCGGCGGCAGGCGGGCACCACTTCCAGTTCCACCACGCCGGCGGTCCGCTGCATGGGACACGCGGTGCCCAGGGCCAGTTCGCGGATGGTCAAACTGGCCAGCCGCGGCCCGCCTTCACGCGGAACCAGCTCGAACCGCGTCAGTTCGAACTCGGCACTGGTCAAAGCTTCCCAGCGATCCCGGGGGGGCGGGTCCACGATGACTTGCACCAGCAGTCGCCGGCGGAACTGATGGTAGCGGCGATCGACCGGCGATGGCCACTCCCCCAGGTCCCGGCGGAAGATGAGCCTCCGGTGGTCCGGCCGAAAACCTCGCAGCACCAAGGCGGTAGAAAACGCCGTGTCCGACTCCAACACGCCCGGCAACTCGGCCCCGCCATACAGTCCTGTGTAAAAAGGATTGCACGGCTGCACCCCGCCGCCGAGGGCCTCCTGGGCGCCGCGGGCACTGAGGTAGGCCTCGGCCTGGGCGACCAAGGCGGCGGCCAGGTCGTCGGTGTACGCCTCGGGCCGAAGGCGGAGCATGGCCACGATGCCCGTCTGGGGCGAAATCCACTGACGGGCCGGGGCAGGGCCAAACGCCGCATGCACGAAACCCAAGGCCCTGCCCGACTCGTCCACCGCCAGAATCAGCCCTTCGTAATCGAAGTACAGTTTGCCAAAGATATGCTGCTCCAAAAGGTCCACGCACACCGGCTGGGCCAGGCCCGGCTGCCCCGCCTGGCTGCGCCAGATCTCGGCAATGTGCGGCGGCTCGGTGTTGCGAAAGTGGCGGAACCGGACCATCGGCCCA
>JBBIQF010000561.1:0-4268 GCA_037442445.1 Planctomycetaceae bacterium | reverse complement strand
CCTGGCGCAGCGTTCCACGCGGGAAGTGACGCTAAGCAGTTTCTGCACGGTGTTTGCGGCCACGGAGATTCTTGCCCGGATTCGGGCCGGCGACAAGGTGGAGGACATCGTCAGGGGGGCATTCCGTTCGGTCATCCGGCGGATCGAGGAGATGGATCCGGTGGATGGCACGGTGGTGATGACCGGGGGCGTGGTGGCGCATAATCCGTTTCTGGCGGTGCTGGCCGAGGAGACCTTCGCGAGGCCGGTCCGGGTGCCGCCCGACCCGCAGTTCATTGGGGCCTTTGGGGCGGCGTTGTTTGCGATCGAGAGTGCCTCGGGCGAGGATCGCACCTGAGTGGGCCTACTCGGTGCAACCGACCCGAGCCGCGACCGTAAAGGCGGAGCAAACCCGTCCCCGCGGGCCTGCCTTGGATTGTATATCCGGGGGATCGGGCGTTTGTCGCTCCGCGGGGCCGACGACGGGCGAATATCACGGGAGAGTCTTATGCGCATCGAACATCCGCCTGCCGAATTGGCGCCGGGTTTCTGGATGCTGGGCGTGCGTGCGTATCCGGTGTATGTATGCTGCGATGGAGAGGAGGCGGCGATCTTCGAGGGGGGCATCGGGGCCTTGGCGCCCATTGTCGGGGGCCAACTGGCCGAACGGGGCATCTCCGCTGGGGCGGTCCGGCAGATCGTGGTCACGCACGCCCATCCGGACCACGTGATGGCCGTGCCGCAGTTCCGCGCGATGTTTCCCGGTGCGGCGGTGGCGGGCTCGGCCGTCGCGGCCCGGACTCTGGCCAATGAAAAGGCCATGGCCCTGTTTCGCCAGGTGGACCAGGCCCTTGCCCAGGTGGTAGCCCAGGGTGAAGGGGCAAGCGGCCAGCGGCCGGATGCTTCGGAGCCGGCGGAGAAGACGATCGCCCTTGACCGAGTGTTTCAAGAGGGGGATACGGTGGTGGTGGGCCAGCGGCGGTTTGAGGTGCTGGCCACGCCCGGCCACAGCGATTGCAGCCTGAGCTTCTTCGAGCCCCAGTTGCGGGTGCTTGTCATCTCGGACGCCACAGGGTATTACGTGCCGGAGCGCGGCGTGTGGTGGCCCAACTATTTCAGCAGCTACGCCGCCTACGTGGCTTCCATCGACCGGCTGGCGGCACTTGGGGCGGAGGTGCTTTGCTTGAGCCACAACGCGGCGCTGGTGGGGGCGGAAGAGGTGCAGGCGTATTTCCAGGCGGCCCGGGCGGCCACCGAGGCCTATCACCGCCGGATTGTCGAGGCCGTGCGGGGCGGCCAACCGGCCGGCGAACTGGCCAGCCAGCTCGGGCGCGAAGCCTATGAACTGGCCCCCGTACTGCCGTTGGAGTTTTTCCAGAAGAATTGCTCCCTATTGGTCAAGCAGTCGCTGGCTGCCGAAGGATTGGCCCAAGAGAAATGACCATGCCCGCTCGTTCTTGCATCCTTGGCACCGGCCGGTATTTGCCGCCCCGGGTGGTCACCAACTTCGACGTGATGCAGATGATGGAGACCTCCGACGAGTTCATCGTCGAGCGGACCGGGGTCCGGCGGCGGCGCCATGCCGATGCCGGCACCAGCGCTTCGGACCTGGCGGCGCTGGCCTGCCGCGAGGCCGTGGCCGACGCCGGCCTGACGATGGACCAGATCGACCTGGTGATCCTCAACACCATCACCACCGACAACGCCGACCCGGGTTGCGCTTTTTTCCTCCAGGCCAAACTTGGGTTGCCGGGCGTGCCGGTGCTGGATATCCGCCAGCAATGCGCGGGGTTGATCTACGGGCTGGCCATCGCCGACCATTTCATCCGCTGCGGCACCTACCGCTACGTGCTGGTGGCTTGTTCGGAGGTGCTGTCCACGCGGATCGACGGTTCGTATGACGGCCGGAATATCGCCATCCTGCTGGGCGACGGGGCGGGGGCCATGGTGGTGGGCCCCTCGGACGACCCGCGGAAGGGAATCCTGTCGACCATCCTTCATGCGGATGGCCGTTTCGCCAAATGTCTCTATACGGCCGCCCCCGGCAGCGCCCTAGGCCGCAAAGAGCACATCACCAAAGAAGATATCGACGCCGGCCGGGTCCACTTCCGCATGGACGGCAAGGCGGTGTTCCAGAACGGTGTGGACAAAATGTCCGAGGCGGTTTTCGAGTCGCTTCAGGCCAATGGCATCCGCCTGGAGGACCTCGACGCTTTGGTGCCCCACCAGGCCAACCTGCGGATGCTGGAGGCCATCGTCCAGCGCGTAGGCGTGCCGCAATCCAAGGTATTCGTCAATGTCGAAGAGTACGGCAATATCGCTTCGGCCTCGCTGCCCATCGCCTTTCACGAGGCGCGTTTGTCGGGCCTGATCCGGCCGGGCAGCCTGGTATTGATGGTGGCGTTTGGCTCGGGATTTGTCTGGGGTTCGGCGCTGGTAAGAATGTAGACGGCGGACCGGCGGTGGTCCTGCCTGCCCATTCCCCCGATCCCGGAGCCACTGCGTATGGCCTGGCACACACGCGCACGGCGGTGCCGTTGTCGCCGCGGTTTTTGGGCCTGTTGGCCTGCCCCTGTGGGGGTCCTTGGATTGGTGTGCCTGTTGGGGGCCTTGGGGCTGGGCCCCTGGGCCGTAGGGGCCGATCCCCCGGGGGCCGGCCTCGCTGCCGATGCCCCTGCGGCAGAAGCCCCTGTGGCCGATGTCCGCGGTGCGGTCGCACCGGCCGTACCCGCCAGGCCGACCCACTACCTGGGCCGGCCCATCGCCGCCACCATGCACTACGATGGGGCCCCCTGGCTGGTCCGCGAGTCCCGCCAGCGCGAAGAGGATTGCCAGCGCCTGCTGGCCGAGTTGCGCCTGCGGCCAGGCCAGGTCGTCTGCGACCTGGGCTGCGGCAACGGGTTTTATACGCTGGAGCTGGCCCGCCGCGTCGGCCCCGCAGGCCGGGTGTACGCCGTGGACATCCAGCCGGAGATGCTCGATCTGCTCCGCAAGCGCATGGCGGCGGCCCGGCTGGCCAACATCGTCCCCGTCCTCGGTACCGAGACCGACCCCAAACTGCCCACCGGCCATTTCGACCTCATCGTGCTGGTGGACGTGTACCACGAGTTCTCGCACCCGGAGGCCATGCTGGCGGCCATCCGCCGGGCGCTGCGGCCGGGCGGGCAGGTGGCTTTGGCCGAGTTCCGGGCCGAGGATCCCAACGTCCCCATCCAGCCCGCCCACAAGATGAGCAAGGCCCAGATTCTCAAAGAGTTCGGGGCCAATCGGTTCCGGCTCGTGCGGCAATTCGACGGCCTGCCGTGGCAGCACTTGATGTTCTTCCAGGCGGCCGATTAGCGCAAGCACTCGGCAGCCGCGGCTTTCCCCGGTGCGTCCACGGCCGATTGGCCGGCCATCGAGCAACCCAAACCGGACCGCACTCGCCCTGCCTGAGCGGGCTGGCCAGGCGCTATTTGCCGGCATCGGGCACCAATTTGCACGCCAGGTCGCGCTCCAGGGCCGGCACGGGCAAACGGAGGATACCTCCCTGGCTTCGCACCGGAGTTTTGGCCATAGGCTTGCCGGCATACGTGTCCCACCACTGGGCGTGATAGGCGCCGTCGGCCAGAGAGCGAATCTCTACGGTGGCGCCGCGGACAGGCTCGGGCTGCCGGCCCTCGACCACCAGGTTCCACCACGTGGCCTGAGGGTTGTGGACCCAAAAATAGGCCCGGTCCTTGCCCGCCAGCCCCACGACCCGCAGACCGCCCGTGGCCGTGGCCGAAATCGCCTGCAAGCCGGCGGTGGTCCAGGGGATATCGGCCACGAAGTCGGCCAGCGGCCGGTAATGCCGGTACGCCCCCAATTGGTCGAGTTGCTCCCACCACCAGAAGGCCGCCGTTCCCGCCGTGCCCGACAGCGCCGACATCCATAGCGCGTTGTGGAAGTGCACCAACTCGCGGTCCCGCTTCATGTATGCGCTGAGCTGGAAGTTGTTTTCCGCCAGGCCGAACTCCGCCATCATAGCCGGTTTGCCCCGCGTATGGGAAAGCAAGAAGCCGATGGCCTTCAGTCCCCCCGCCACTTCGTCGCGGAAATCTTCCTTCAGATCGGGCCGCAAGTAGTGGTGCGCCTGGGCCACGTCCAGTTGCGGGTGCTGCCAATCCTTGGGCGAGGGATGCCAGGTGCTGGTGGTCCGCAGGTGGCCGTAGGGGTCCACACGCTCCAGGTACCGGCCCACCTCTTCGTAGAACCGCTCGGTGGGCAGGCGGGGATCACCGAGCGCATCGACAACTATCCGGGGTTCC
>JBBIQF010000560.1:0-4270 GCA_037442445.1 Planctomycetaceae bacterium | reverse complement strand
CTGCGAGAACCACGCCGTCCCGTACAGGCGCTGGAGCTGCTGGCGCGAGGCATCGCCCTTCCAGTAGGCCCCGGCCACCGAAAGGAGCTTGAACGCCCCGATGGCCCCGGCCCGGGGGACGTGCGGCCCGCGGCAAAGGTCCAAAAACTCCCCCTGCCGGTAAAACGATACCGTCCCCTCCTCCCTTAGCCCTTCTTTGAGGTGCTCGACCTTGAGCGTCTGGCCCAAGTCGGCGCAGATGGCCACGGCCTTGTCCCAAGGCACCTCGATCCGCTCGAAGGGTTCGTCGGCCTGGATGATCCGGGCCATCTCCGCCTCGATCTTCGGGAAATCGGCCTCCGAGAGCGGCTGCGGCAAGTCGAAATCGTAGTAGAAACCGTTCTCCACGGTGGGGCCGAAGGCCAATTGCACCCCTTCATAGAGCCGCATCACGGCCCGGGCCATCACGTGGGCACAAGAATGCCGCATGACATCCAGGGCCTCGGCGTCTTGGCGCGTCAAGAGCTTCAAAGCAACTTCGCCCACATCGGGCAAACGGGCGTCCAGCCCGACGACTTGGCCATCCAGTTTGGCCGCGACCGACTTCTTGGCCAGCCCGGGCCCGAGCTGCTCGGCGAGATCGGCGATCCGTAAACCAGGGGGGTACTCTTTGACCGAATTATCTGGAAACCGAACCCGTACCATGATTTCCCAAAAGATGGTGGAACGGCCCCACCCAAAGTGCGTTTAGTGCGCCCCGCATCGTACCGAGTGCCCCGGCGCCTTGTGGGCCCGCGTGGCACAAGTATAAGGCCCAACGGACGTTCAGAGCAAGGGCGAACACAACCGCCGCCACTATCTTTCCACCCGTCAAGGGGGAAAGGCAACTGGAACAGCCGGCTGTCGAAGGGTAGAATCTGACCACGGAGTGCCCCGGTGCGGGGGCCTCGTTGTTCTGAGCGGTTGTCGAGCAGCGCCAAACATGAGCGAAGACCCCAAGACCTCCGACCAGCGAAAGATCGTGGTGGACGAGGACTGGAAAAGCCGGGTCGAGGCCGAAAAGCAGGCCTACCGCGCGGCCGAGCAGACCCAGGCCCCAAGCGACCAGGCCGAGGGGCCGCCGCGACTGGCCGAGCACGACCCCGTACTGCCCAAGCCCACCTTGGAGTTCTTGGTTTCGACTCTCGCCCTGCAAACCAGCGTGGCCCTGGGGATGATGCCCGATCCCTTGACGGGCAAGCGCCAGGTGCGGCTCAACCAGGCCCGGCACTTCATCGACACCATCGAGATGCTTTACGAGAAGACCGCGGGCAACCGCACCGAGGACGAGACGGCCGCTATGGACCATCTGTTGCACGAGCTGCGGCTGGACTACGTGACCGTGGCCGAGCGGGTTAAAGTCACTTCCTGACCCCGCGCGGCGACGGGGCTATGGCGGGCCCGGCCAACGGGTCGAGTCTCGGGGCGCCGGGCGGGGCGGTATCCGGGCAGGGCGCTTGGCCCGCAGGCTACCGGTTGCCAGGTTTGGGGCCGATGTAGCCGGTCGACAGGACCACGTCGTCGTACCACACGGTGTTGTCGCGGGTGGCCTGGTGCTGGTACAGGCCCAGGTCGAACCGTTTGAGCTTTACTTGCGGGCTCGTGCGCCAGCGGATACCCTGGTAATGGATGTAGAGCTTGCCATCGATCCAGGCCGCCAGTTCGCCGTTGGCTTGGCCGGGGTCATTGGCCCGGATCATGTGTTCCAGGCAGTACCAGCGGTTGCGTTCCAGGGCGGCGCGGCGGTTGGGTTCCGGGCCGAGCATGTTACCCCAGTAATGCCCGTCGCGATCGCGTTGCATGTCCATCCAGTAGGTGTAGAGGAAGAGGTAGCCGGGGGGCGGGTATCGGCCCCAGTCGCGCCACGGCTCGAAGCTGCTGGTGAAATGGTCGTCGCCGCGGGGCCGTATCCCGGCTGAGCCCATGGCGCGGTAGCGGTCCGCGCCGGCGACGGCGGCCAGCCCCCCGCCGACGTGGTGCAGATTGCCCTGGTCATAGTCCGCGGCGAAGCGGATATAGCGGCGGAAATAGACGCAGTCATATCCCTCGGGTCCGAACCAGGCCACCGCCCCCACACCCGACTCGCGGCCCCCGCGGGCCGGGGCCCTCAACTGCAAAGCCCCTTGTCCGCTGTGGGCCAACGCAGGGTCGGTGCTCCGCCGGGCATGGCCCTCGCGCAGGCCGCGAATCTCGAAGTACTTCTTGTGCCAGTCGGGCGACTCGAAGTCGTCCTCGAAGAAGACTTTGCCGGGCCGCTGCAAAGCCGCAAGGGCCGCGGCATCCGCCAACGTTTGTGCGGTCACCAGCCGGGGGGCGAAACGCTCGTCCCCGCCGCCGGCCCCGCCTTCGGCGGCGATCGCCCCGAAAGGCCAGCCCATCAAACCGATTACCAAGATCCACACCCCGTAGCGCATTGTGAAACTCCTGAGCACGAGAAACCTGGCCAGCACATGTAACGCCTCGGCCACGACCAAGCGTGGCATTGTGCGGCCACGACGGAGCGTGGCCCTCCACCGACCGGTGGCCATCCCTGGAGGGACGCGCTCCGTCGCGTCCGCCGCCGCGGCCGCCGTGTTTCCAATCGCGTCCCCGGTCAACACCCAACGCCTCGGCCACGACGGAGCGTGGCCCTCCACCGACCGGTGGCCATCCCTGGAGGGACGCGCTCCGTCGCGTCCGCCGCACTCCGTCGGGTTCCCCACAAGCCGCACCAACCCGTCCACTACCGCCGCACTTCCGGCACGATGTTCCGGATGCGCCGCAGTTGTTCGCTCCCGGAGAGGTAGATGTCCCGGCCCACGAACGTCGGATACCCCACCGGCGCAATCCGCCCCACGACGTGCACGGTCGCATCCTTGGGGTCGATCCGCACCAGCACATCCTTGAGGTAAGTCCACACGAAGCCGTCCGGGCCCATGGTAAGATGCTCGTACTTGTATGAAGGGTCGACCCAGTGCGGCCAATAGGGGTCGGCCGAGACGGTCCAGGGCAGCTCCTTGCGGAAAAGCACCTCGCCGGCCGAAACGTCCACACCATACAGCACGCTTGTCTTGGCGTGCTGGCCCGGCGTTGTCAGACCCAGGAGGCGTCCCGGGGCCACCTCGGCGATCAGCCCGGTCGAACGGGCTTTGGGCACGGGCACGATGTCGCGCACGATCTTCTCTTGCGACACGTCGAAAAAGAACAGCTTCGCTTCGGGGGGAGGCTGGTTGTTGTTCAGTTCGTCGGCGGCCCTGGCCGTGGAGATGGCGATCCACCGGCCGCCCAACACCGGTGCCACCCAATAAACCGCGTAGCCGCTCAGGGGCTTCCAGAAGCCGTGCATGGTCTGCGTCTTGGGGTCGAACCAACCGAACCCGCCGCCGGTGTAGTGCCGCAATCCGAATCCGCCGAAATAAACCTTGCCGTCGGCCCCCAGGGCGGAACTGTGCATCAGGCCCACGCGCGTGGTGCGGTCGAAATCGCCGAGGAACCGCGGGTTGCTTTGGGGGTGCGACGGGTCAAGGGCCGGCTGGGTCGGCGGGCTACTCTTGCCCAAGGTCCACGGCCGGGCAGGGTCGAAGACGAATAGGTGCCCACCCGAATAGCCGCTCACATACAGTTTTCCGTCGCAGACGGTGGCCGTGTACGGGGCCAAGCCCGTGCGGGGGCTGAGATAGGTCGTCGTGCCGGTGCGAGGATCGAAGAGGAACGAGCCTACGTAATCGTCGCCGGTGCCGAACAGCCGGCCGTCGGGCAACAGCCACAGCGGGTTCAGGCGATGCGCGTACGTCTCCACCCCCGCGGCGCGGATGGCCTTCCAGCCTAGTTGTTCCGGCGTGGGGTTTTTGCCCGCGGCTGTGGCCTTGGCCGCGGGAATATCCTCAGGCCGGCGGTACCACAAGGTGGCGTTGCCTTGGGGATCGGGGTCGATCTGGCCGTAATACACCTGCGGCTTGGACTTGGCCGCCTTGTCCCAAGGCGACGGTTTGGGGGGCCAGGGTGGGGAATCGCCCGTCTTGGGAATGGCCTCGCCGTGATAAAGCCAGTACTCCTTGCGGGGGCGGCCGCCGGGTTGCGGAACGATCGCCCACGCCCCCGGAAAACTCTCGACGATATCGATCACCAACTCGGTCGGCGATTCCAAGAGGACCTTCTGCTCCTCGGTCTGGAGGTTGACAGCCACGAGGTACCAGGCCGGGATCATCCCGCTGGCCACGTAGGCATGGGTATCGTCCACGCCCATGGTGTACCGGCTCCCGGCGCCGTTGGG
>JBBIQF010000559.1:0-4275 GCA_037442445.1 Planctomycetaceae bacterium | reverse complement strand
GACACCCGGCCCGGGGGCGCAACGCCTTTCGCCTCGGGGCCGGCCTTCCCGGCGTCGGCCCTGGCCGCGGAGCTGCCCGGCCGGCCTTGGGGCGCCCCCGCCGATTCGGCGCGGGCAACCATCGGCCCTTCGGGCTTGGCTTCGGGCGGGACGGCCGGCAGTTCGGGCAGGTCGATCTCTTCCCGGAATGCCCCTGCGTTCATCGCCACCGTCTCTCCCTCCGAAAGCCCATCGCGGATGACCACGAACTTCTCGTTCGTCAGGCCGATCTCCACCACCCGGGCTTCCCAGCCCTCCGGCGTCTGCACCACCGCGTAGTGCCGGCCGCCGTGCTCGAACACCGCCTGCACCGGGACCTGAAGCACGTCGGGCTGGTGGGCAACGCGGATTTTCACCTCGGCCGTCAAACCCGGGCGCAGCGGCACCGGCGAGTCCTCGATCTTCACGATCGCCTCGTATTCCTTGATGTTGGCCGCGTACCAGGCCCCCGGCGCGGGATACTCGTTGACCTTTTGCACCACGCCTTTGAGTTCCAGATCGGGATAGGCCTGCACGCGGATGGCCGCCGGCTGCCCCTCGACCACCATCGCGATTTTCGACTCGTTGATCCGGGCCTTGACCTGCATGCGCTTGGGGTCGGGCAGGCGGACGATGACCTGCCGCTCGCGGACCGTCGCCCCTTCCTCGATGATCACCTCCTGGCCCCCCCACCGCTCGGTCTGGTTGGCATACACCACCTGCCCGTCGGCCGGGGCCGTGATCGTGCACTTCTTGATCTGGTCCTCGATCAGTTTCAGGCGATCGGTATCCAGCTTCAGGGTGTGCATGGCGGCATCGAGTTTGGCCTTGGCCGAGTCGATGTCGGCCTGGAGCTGCAATTCCATCTTCCGCCGAGTGTGCTCCCGCAGAACCCGCAGCTTGGTCTGGACGGCAGCCCGGGAACGTTCGGCCTTGTCCTTGGCGAACTTGTCGGCCTCCAACTGCAGCGGGGTGATGTAGCCCTTGCTGGCCAGCTTCTCGCTGAACTGGAGGGATTCGACCGCGCGGCGGTAATCCTCTTCGGCCACGAAGACCTCGCTTTCCAGCGATTCTTCCTCCTGTTTGTACTTGCCCTCGAGGTACTCCATCTTGGCGATTTCGGCGGTTTTCAGCTCGCTGCGGGCCTGGATGACCGCCGCCTCGCTGTTGGCCACCTGGATCTGCTGCTTGGTGTAGTCGTTCTCCAGGGCCGAAGAGTCCAGGCGCACGATCTCCTGGCCCTTGGTCACGTAGGTCCCCTCGGGGATGATCCACAGGATGCGGGTGCCTGCCGAATTGAGCGACTGGACTTCGCAGCGGACCTCGATATTGCTGGCGCTTTCCACGTTGCCGCGCTCGGTGATCTCGTAGAGGAAATCGCCGCGGGTGACCTGGCAGACCATGGGCCCGCCCGCGTCGGACGAGCGGCCGAAACCCGGCAAGAACGACCACGCGATCGCCGGAATGGCAAGCAGCACGAGCAAGGCCGCCACCAGCCGCGGTGAAGCCATGCCGATGCGTCGCAACCCCGATGGGCCACTGGTTTGCCTGCGTCTCATCGTGGAAGCCCTGTGCTGGACCCTCGTTCTGGTCTTCCCAGGCCCCCGAATCCCAGAAAGACGCAACCGGCACGCATGTCGGCCCGCGCGACCCCCCGGCCACGGGCCTGGCCCGGCGCAAAGCCCAGCCGGGCCCTTCATTGCGACCATGGACCGGCGGACAGAGCTCTGGGGCAACGCCCCCCATGCGCATCGCGCGAGCCACAACTTCCATTGTAGCCGGCAGGCACTTCCCTGTCATGCAGACCAAGTGGGGGGTGGCCAGCAACACAGGTGCCATGGTCAGGCCCCCCGGCGAGGCCGCGATTGCCCTGGGCCGCCTATTTGCCCGCGGCGCTAAGCCCTTTGAGTTTCTCCAATAGCGCTTTGTACCGGGCCACGGTGTTGGGGTCGCCGTCGAGTTTGGGGTTGAGCGTCATGGCCGAGAACAAGAGCTTGGCCCCCTCGGCCGCCCGGGCCTGTGCGGTACTCGGCTGGCCCTCGTGGGCGGCTTTCTCGGCCTGGATGCGGAGGCAATCGGCGGCGTTGTAAATCACTTCGTAGTATTCGCGGGGAAAGCGTCTTCGGCTGGGTTCCAGCAGATTGCGGATGAAGTGCCACTGGGCCACGGCCTTGTCGAACTGGGCGGGGTCCTGCTCCGCCCAGGCCTGGAGGATGCGGGCCCGCTCCATCTGCGCGTCCAACGAGCGGGGGTTCTCTTTGACGAGTTGCTCCACCTGTTCCATGGCCGCCTCGAACTTGCCCTCCTTGCGCAACTGGGCGATCATGCGCGAGCGCGCCCGGGGGAGCAGATTCCGGGCGGCGGTATCGCCTTTTTGGGCCAGCTCGGCCACGGCCTGGAACAGTTGCGAGGCCTCCTGGGTCAACCCCACGGCGGCACATTGCTCGCCGACGTACAACAGGTCGGCGGCCGCCATCTCTTTGCGCTGGGCGAGCCGGGCCAGCAGTTTGCCGATCGTCTCCTGGGTGTGGCGGAGCCGGGCCACGGCCTGGGCGTGCGCCTTTTCGTCGTTGGCCGCGGTGGCCTCGGTGACGGCGGCTTCGGCCTTGCGGCGCTCGCCGTCCAGCACGCGCACGAAGCGGATCAGCAGGCTATTGATGGCGGGCTGGTCGGCCCCGAGTTCCGCCAGGATCATGCCGATTTCCGTGGCCCGATCCACATCGCCCAGGGTCAGATACGCCTGCGCGCCGGCAAAGAAGACGCGGAGCATGGTCAGGTCCAGGGTGCTGGGCTTTTCCGCCTTGATCTGCCGGACCAGCGGCTCCAGCACGGTGGCCGCCTCTTTGGCGTCGCCTGCGTCGAGCTGGATTTCGGCCAGCAGCAATTCGGCCTCCAGGTGGGGGCGGGGCAGCGGCTTGCCGGGTTCGGCGACCCGCCGGAAGCGTTCCACGCTTTTTCGAATCTGGTCGAGGGCCTTGGCGCGGTCGGCATCGAGGCGGGCTTTGTCGGCCTGGGAGCCTTTGTGCTTTTCGGTCAAGTAGCGACGCCAGTAAGTCTGGGCCGCCAGCGACAAGGCGACGGGGTAGCGTTCCGAGCGATCGCTGACGGCCTCGAAGGCGGCCAGGGCCTGATCGACCTCGCCGCGGACCAGAGCGGCCTGGGCCAGGGCCATGCGGGCGTCGTCGGCCTGCGGTTTGCCTGGCCAGCGGGCCTCGACCTCGCGGGCCATCTTGGTCAACAGATCCAGGGCCTCGGCCCGCTGGCGGGACTGGTCGGCCGGCAGCGATGCATAGAGCCGCAACTGGGCATCGACGGCCATGGCCGCCGCATCGGCCGCTACCGCCGTGTCGGGGAACTCGGCCGCAATCTTGCGGGCCGCGTCGCGGAACTCGGCGAACTTGTTGGCCTTATAGAGTTCGGCCGCCGACATGTATAGCGCCCAGGCCAGGCTCTCCTTGACCTTGGCCAGCCGGCTGGAAGCGTCCTTCGATGTGTCGCCGATCTCCAGCGCCCGGCGATAGGCGGCGGCCGCCATCTCCCACTTGCTGGCCTGGAGGGCGGCATCGCCGATGCCCACCGCCTCGGCGAAGGTGCGGGCCCCGGACGGGTCGCCCAAGGCCTCGCCCGCCCCGCCCGCCAGACGGGCCCGAAGCTGGATGGCCTCGGCCTGATACGCACTGGGCACCCGGGCCATCTCGTTCAGCACCGAAAGCGCCTGCTTGGCCAGCTTGGTCTTCTCCGCCCCTTGCGCTTTCTGGGCCATATCGGCCAGGGTCTTGGCGTATTCCAGCGCAATGCCTTGATAGCCGTCGAACCGGCTCTTGCGGGCATAATTGGCCAGATAGTCCTCGGCCTCGCCCAGAAACTCTTCCACACTCCGCTGTTTGATCAACAGCAGGCGAGAGAGATTCACCTGGGCAAACAGCGGGTCCAGCCGCTTGTCCATTTTCTGCGGGTCGGGCTTGCTGGGGTCTGGCTCGCTGGCCAGCACTTCGTCATAGATATCGATGGCCGTCTGCCGGTCGCCGAGTTCCTCGGCCACTTTGCCTTCCCACATGTGGGCCTGGAGGCCGACGACATCGATGTCGCCCGACTCGCTCACCCGGCGCAGTTGCCAGATATCGTTGAACGCCTTGGCCGCCCGTTTGAGTGCGGCCAGGCGGGCCGCATCTTTGGGATCCTTGTACGTCTGGGCCGTGTAATAGTCCACCAGCCCGATCTGGAACTGGGCCTCGATGATGCTGGCATCCAGTTGGG
>JBBIQF010000558.1:0-4276 GCA_037442445.1 Planctomycetaceae bacterium | reverse complement strand
TCAAGCCCTCGAACCTGCTGTTGGATAAGCGCGGCACGATCAAGATCCTGGACATGGGTTTGGCGCGGGTCCGCCCGCCCATGGCCGTCGGCGACGACGCCGAGTTCGTCCAGGCCGGCTACGTGCTCGGCTCGGTCGATTACATGTCGCCCGAGCAGACCATCGACATGAAGGCCACCGACCACCGCTCGGACATCTACAGCCTGGGGTGCACCCTCTTCTATCTGCTGGCCGGCCGGACGATGTACCGCGGCGAGACGTTCGTGCAGCGGGTGATCGCCCACCGCGAGCACCCCATCCCCTCGCTGCGGCAGGTGCGGCCCGATATCCCCGAGGGGCTGGAGGCCGTCTTCCGCAAGATGGTGGCCAAGAAGCCCAAAGACCGCCATCAGTCGATGAGCGAGGTGATCGGCGACCTCCAGGGCCTGGTCACCCCCGCATCGCTCAAAGGACCGGGCCCTTACGTGGCCCTCAAGGCCAACGAGGATGCCCGCGACCTGCCGGCCGAATGGGTGGACGACGGTTCCGGCCCGACGCCTATCCCCTCGCTGGACGAGTTGCTGTTGGACGAGCCGGTGCCCAAGCCCATAGAGCCTACCCCCACGCCCCTGGCCTGGGGCCTGCGAAGCCGGCAGCGCCGCCGCCGGCTGGCGATCGGCCTAACTATGGCAGGGGTGGCCCTGGTCACCTGGCTTGTCTTCGGGGTGATCCTCCGGCCCCGATTCCGCGAAGGGATTCTCGTCCTGGAGATCACCCCGCCGGGATGCACCGTCAATATCTACGATGCCTATGGCCGGCTCGAACAGACCCGCGCCACGCGGAACGACCGCGTATCGATCCTGGTGGAGCCGGGCCAGCACCGCCTGGAGATCCAGAAGGCCGGCTACAACACGTTCGCCCAGGATTTCTTTGTCGATTCGGGGGCCAGATTTCGCCTCCGCGTCGCCATGCAATTGGGGCCTCCGCCGCCGGGCAATTAGCTTTATGCCCTTTCCGGCAGGCCCGGCCCGCACGCAGGCAGCGCCGCGCAAGGTTTGAGCATGCCAGGCAAGCCCCGCCAGGGGGTTCACCCTGCCGGGTAGAACGGCCAGAGCACCGGCGCCAACAGCACGGTCGTGGCCATGACCAATAGATCCAGGGGTATGCCGATCTTCAAGTAGTCGCCAAACCGGTAGCCGCCCGGGCCGTACACCATGAGATTGGTCTGGTAACCGATGGGCGTGGCGAATCCTGCCGAGGCGGCCATCATCACGGCGATGATAAAGGGCATGGGGTTGGCGTGGAGTTGCGCGGCAGTGGACAGGGCGAAGGGGAACATCAAGGCCGCCGCGGCATTGTTGGTGACGACCTCGGTGACCATGAGGGTCAAGCCGTAAATCGCCGCCAGCGAAAGCCAGGGGCTGCCCCCCACGGCGGTGGTGATGGCGTGGGTCAGCGCCTCGGCCGCCCCGGTCTTGACCAGCGCTCGGCCGATGCCGAACGATGCCCCGATGGCCAGCAGCACCTGCCAGTCGATCGCCCGCCGGGCCTCGGGAACGCCGCAGCACCGAGCGGCCAGCATCAAGCCGGCAGCCACCAGCGCGGCCTTGAGCATGGTGATCTGGCCGACCACCGGCAGCGGGCCGAGGTTCTCGCCCAAGGTGACCAATGCCACCATCCCCACCACGATGCCCAGCGCGGCCAGGGCCCGATCGTGCCGGGGCGGCGTCGAGTTCTCCAGCCGGCTGACCAGAAAGAAGTGGCGGCTGTTGCGGTGGCGGGCCACAAACGACGGATGCGCCTCCAACAGGAGCGTATCCCCCGCCCGCAGCACGATGTCGCCGATTTTGCCCCGAATCCGCTCCCCATGCCGGGCCACGGCAATGACCACGGCGTTGTAGATCGAGCGGAACCGGCCGTCGCGAATGGTCCGCCCCACCACCGGGCAACTGTCGCTGGCCACCGCCTCGATCAAACACCGCTGCGAACGCGGCGCATCGAGCTTGAACACCTGGTCGGTCGCCGGGACCAGGCCGCGAATCTTCTGAAGGTCCACCACCGAATCGACCACGCCCACGAATACCAGCCGGTCATTGGCCCGCAGGATTTCCTCCGGTCCCACCGCCGGCAAGACCGCTCCGTCGCGGTCGATTTCGGCCAGATACACGCCGGGCAGGTGCCGCAGCCCCGCCTCCTCGATCGACTTGCCCACCAGCGGGCTACCCGGCTCGACGAGCATTTCCACGGTGTACTCGCGGGGGTCGGCCACCGTGCTGATGGGGGGCTGGCGCTCGGGCAAAAGCCATCGCCCGGCCAGCACCACAAACCCTAGCCCGATCACCGCCGAAGGCAGTCCGACCCAGGTGATGTCGAACATGCCCAACCCGTTGGGGATCGGCGTCCCCGCGTAGCTGCCTTCGCCCGCCTGGAACGCCTGGATCAGCATGCCGTTGACGACCAGATTAGTGCTGGTTCCGATGAGCGTGCAGGTTCCGCCGAGAATTGCGGCATAGCTTAGCGGGATCATCAACTTGGAGGCGGCAATGCGGTGGTGCTTGGCCCAGTCCTTGACCGCCGGCACGAGCATGGCCACAAGGGGCGTGTTGTTCATGAATGCCGAAAGCGACGCGGTAGGAAGAACCAACCGCCCGATCGCCCCGGCGACCGACTTGGGCCGCCCGAAGAGCCGTTCGGCAATCCACGTAACGCCCCCGGTCTCGATGATCCCGGCGCTGACGACAAACAGCACGCCGATGGTAATCATTCCTTCATTGGCAAAACCGCCCAGGGCTTCGCTCTCGTCAAGCACTCCGGTGACCAACAGCGCGGTCAAACCGCCCAACAGAACCAAGTCGGGCGGAAACCGGGAGCTGGCCAATAGCGCCAGCACGGCGATGACGACCGCGATGACGACCAGGGCATCGACACCCATAGGGACCGGGCAGCCGAATCTAAATCAGGATTATCAACATAGTGTATTATCGGCAATGACTTGGTTGTACCCAAGCCTTTACGCCGGGACCACCCCCACCTCCTGCGAGCGCCTATCTAACCCACCGTAATTAGAGCGCTGGCCGCGGTAAAGGCCGCGACTGGCTGAAATGGGGCAAGGACCGGGAATCGTGGGCTGGCCTGACCGTGAAGTCAACTCTTATGGATTCTCTGGCAAAATCGGCAAAGCCGGCAAAGTCGCGCGAGCCGGCCTTTTCGTTCCAAGCGGAACAGTCGAACCGGCCGAACCTTGCTCGGGGGGAGCCGCCAAGGGCCGCGCCTTGCCCAAAGGCGCTGGCCACGGGTTTGTCGCCAAGCTGACGGATACACCCAGCGATGCACAGGCCGGTTTTTTCGTTTTGCGGATTGGGGCGGGCCAACAGGGGAGGGCTGTGGCGGGCCGCGGTGGCGGTGTCGGCCGCGGCCCTGGCACTGGCGGCCGGTTGCACCCGCGAGCGCTATTATCGCCAGGCCAACCAGGAGGTGCAGTGCCTGGTCCAGGAAAAGTCGGATGATCCCCGCTGGGCCCTGCCCGACTTCACCATCGATATGGACCCGCGGAGCCGCTTTTACGACCCCTGCGACCAGGTCCGCCCACCCATGCCCCCCGACGACCCGGCGTCGCACCGCTACATGCATTGCGTGGATGGCAAGCGCGGCTGGCCCCACTGGCATCGCGACGGCACGCGCACCACGCTGGAAAACCCCGAGTGGCGACAGCGGCTTTCCGAGTATGTCGAGCTGACGCCCGAAGGGGAGGTGCATCTGACGCTCCCCGCCGCGGTGACCATGGCCTACATCAACTCGCCCAGCTACCAGCAGCAGTTGGAGACCATCTACCTATCGGCGCTGGACGTGAGCACCGAGCGGTTCCGCTTCGATGTCCAGTTTTTCGGCGGCAACGACACGACGTTCGTGCATCAGGGCCGGCTCCGCACCCCGGCCGGCGAGCAGAACACCCTGACCACCGACACCGATTTTCAGCTTCGGCGCCGGCTGGCCACCGCGGGGGAACTGCTGGTGGGATTCGCCAACTCGTTCGTCTGGCAGTTTGCCGGACCGGACACCAACGCCACGCTTTCGATCCTGAACTTCAATCTGGTGCAGCCCTTGCTGCGGGGTGCCGGGCGCGATGTGGCTCTGGAGCAGCTCACCATTGCCGAGCGTGCGCTGTTGGCCAACCTCCGGGCGTTCCAGCGGTACCGGCAGGGGATGTACACGCTGGTGGCCATCGGCGAGTTGGGCGTCAGCGGGCCGCAGCGCCGCGGCGGCTTCTTCGGCGGCACCGGGCTGACCGGCTTTACCG
>JBBIQF010000557.1:976-4277 GCA_037442445.1 Planctomycetaceae bacterium | reverse complement strand
CGCCGGGGCATCGTTGCCTTTGATGAGGTAGGCGACGGTAAACAGCGCAGAGGTGCATCCCCCGGCGCCGGCCAGCGCCAGAGCGGCCACAGCCATCGCCCACCACGCCCAGCGGCGGTCAAGCTTGCAAGCATCCATGCAAGGTTCCTCGCTCAAGGGTTCCCGATGCACCATGCCACCTGCCCCACGACCCGAACGACCCAATCCCCCACCGCCAGGGCCGCCAAGGCGGCCACCGCCCAGGCAAAGGCGGTGGTATTGGGCGGTGCCGGCCACCAGCGGCCGCGCGCCCCGCAGGCCACTAGCCAGGCGGCGCCTGCCGCGTCCACGACGGCCAGCAATGCCCCCGCGGTGTTGGCCCGCATGGCCGCCGCTAGCTCGAAGCGCACCACGTGGGCCCAGGCGGTGGTCATCCCGCAGGTCGGGCAACGCACACCCAGCCGCGCGCGGAATCCGCAAGCCGGCAACCCCAGTTGCTCGTGCGTCCCTTCCCTCCGGGGGTCCGGGACCAGCCAGCACGCCACCAACAAGGGGAGCGCCAGCGCTGCGGCGGCCCCCAAAAACCGGCATCGAACACTGCTCCGCACGACACCGCCAGAGATGTGCTCGGCCAGGGGGACCTCGTCGGCGCCAAGGCGGGCGGAGAATACCGGCCCCGGGTGCTCGCCGCAAGGCCGATTCGCAGGCTTTTCGAACCACGCGCAGGACACGGCAGGCAAGGGGTGCTGGGCCGGCGGAGAAGTGTCCACAACGCTACCATTCTTGGCACGGCCTGCGGCGATCGACAACTGCCCTTCCCTTGGGGGCCCGATTTTGGTAACAACCGCGCCGCTTGTCCAAACAAGCCGGCAGGGTGTGCCCTGCGGCGACGCGAGACGCCGCCCGCTGCCACACGGTTAAAAGGCACGCGCCCTGCGAACTCGTTGTTGGGGATGACTGGCCATGAAACGCCTTGCCCTGCGGATTTCCGGCGGGATTGCGCTTGCGGTACTGGTGATTCTAGCGGTGGGGCAAGCCCAGCGTGGGGCCCCGGCAGCCGCCGAGTCCACGCAATCCGCCCGTTCCTCGCAGAATCCGCAAAGCCCGCCGACATCGGAGGCCGATGCCGCAGCCGCCACTCCCCGGCTGTTCACGCCCGCTGGCAGGGTCAATCCGCTTCGGCCGCAGGAGCCTCCGGCCGGGGCAGTGGCCAGCCCGCCAGCGGCGCAACCCGCCGCTGCCGGCGACTTGCGTGCCGACTCGGCCGAAGACCGATCTGCGCGCCAAGCGGCGGCGAGCGGCTCCGAGGCGGTTCCCGCCGCAGATGCGGCCCGGCCCATAGACCCGTTTGTTCTTCCCGCAAACCCGGCGGCAAAGCAAACACCGGCATTGTCCGCCCCCGGGGCGCCAAACCTTGTCGGCCAGGCGCCCGGTAACGCTCTTGCTTCTGCCGTTAATCCTCCGTCTGCCTCCAATCGCGTGGCGGGCCAAGCCTCCTCCGGCCAGGCAACCTTAGCCCAAGCCCCTGCCGCTCCGTCGGCAGCGGCCCGGTCGGGCGATGCTCACCCTCAGCGCGCCGGCCAAGCGAGCCCGGGGGGTTCTAGCACGATGGCAAAGCCGGCTCCGAGTGTCATTCCGCCTTGGACAGCGCCGCTAGCGCAAGACAAAACAGCGGCGGAGCCGGCCGCCCCGTCCGCCACAAGCCGGCCGGCGCATGGAGGCCATGAGGGCCATCCCGGTGGTGCGGATTCGTTGCCGGGGCGCGATGCGGGCATCTCGCCCACCGGAGACGAGCCGCGGTTGTTCCACCCCGATGACCCGGCACCAGGCAAGCCCATCGCCCGGGTCCCGCCCGCTGTGGTCCCCCCGGCGTCGCGGCCTGCGCCAGCCACGGGCCCTAGCGGGAAGATCGGAGCGAAAACCCCGGGGTCTCGGGCCGATCGGCCAGCCATTCAACTGCCGGCCGGCCCACAGGCGACTGTAAGGCAACCCGAAAGCGACGCCGAGGGCTCCGGCGTCCCCGGTGCCCGCGAACTCGACGGGCCCCAAACACCCCAAATCGTAGTGCAAAAGATGGCCCCGCCCGAAGTCCAGGTGGGAAAGCCGGCAGTGTTCGAAATCCATTTGAAAAACACCGGGCAAGTGCCTGCCCAAAACGTCGAGGTCCGCGACGAAATCCCCAAGGGGACTAGGCTGCTGGATACGCAACCCAAGGCGTCTCGCGGCGTCCGGGGCGAGCTGGTGTGGTCTTTAGGAACGGTCAAGCCCAACGAGGAAGTCCGGCTGCAAGTGCAGCTCATGCCCACCGACGAAGGCGTGCTGGGCAGCAAGGCCACCGTCACGTTCGGCGCCGAAGCCTCGGCACGCACGGTCTCTACCAAACCCATGCTGGTGCTGAAGACCGCCGCTCCGCCGCGCGTGCAAATCGGCGACGAAATCACCCTTCAGATCACCGTCTCCAACCCGGGGACCGGCGTGGCCCACCAGGTGGTGCTGGAGGAGCGGGTGCCGCCGGGGCTGCAACACCCGGCCGGCTCGGACCTGGTGTATGAAGTCGGCAGCCTCAAGCCGGGCGAGTCTCGCCAGTTGGAGCTGAAACTGGTGGCCGTTCAGGCCGGAGTCATTGCCAATGTCCTGACCGCCCGGGGGGACGCCAACCTCAAGGCCGAGGACCGCGTGGAGCTGGAAGTCCTCGCCCCGCAACTCGATATCGCCCTGGAAGGCCCCAAGCGCCGGTATCTGGAACGCGAGGCTACGTACACGGTGTCGATTTCCAATCCCGGCACGGCGCCCGCCCGCCAGGTGGAACTCATCGCCCAGTTGCCGCCAGGGCTGAAGTTCGTCTCGGCCAACAACGCCGGTTATTATCAAGAGGCCACCCGCACCGTGCATTGGACCCTGGAGGAACTTCCCTCGAAAGAGACCGGCTCGGTGCAGCTCACCACCGTGCCCATCGAGCCTGGCCAGCACCTCCTGCGCCTGCGGAGCACCGCCGATAAAGGCCTGAGTGTCGAAAAGGAACTGCCTGTGATCATCGAGGGTATCGCCTCGCCCTCGTTCCAAATAACCGATACCAGCGACCCGGTGGAAGTGGGCGGCGAGACCACCTACCAGATCCGCGTATTCAACCAGGGCTCCAAGGCGGCCAGCAATGTGCAGCTTTCCGTCCTCCTGCCCCCGGAACTGCGGGTGGTGGCGGCCGAGCCCGGTGTGCGGCAATCGGCGGACCCCGGGCGTGTCGTGTTCGATCCCCTCCAGCGCCTGGCCCCCAAGGCCGAAACCACCTACCGCATCCGCGTCCAGGCGATCAAGCCGGGGAACC
>JBBIQF010000557.1:0-933 GCA_037442445.1 Planctomycetaceae bacterium | reverse complement strand
CCCGTAACAAAAGAGGAAAGCACGCGGGTGTATTCGGACGAATAGCCCTGGCCCGCCGCTGGCGGGAGCCCATCCCAGCACCGATCGCCTGGCCCAACGCCCGACTCGCCGTGCCCGCCGTGCCCGGCCAAGAGCCGGGCCTCGGGCGCTACCCGATTGTCTTCCCCGCATTCTCGGTCCGGCTGGCCGCAGCGTCAGGGGATGGCCTCCAGGAATCGGCCAAGGGCGTCGTAGTACTCGGGCGGGTGGGGGTCGTTATGGTCCGCCCCCGCGAGGGTGTAGAACTGCTTGGGCTCCGGGGCGGCCTCGAACAACTGCCGGCCCAGGCGGTACGGCACGATGGTGTCGCGGTCGCCGTGGCTTTGGAACACCGGCCCGCGGCACTGGCGGATCTTCGCCAGGGCATCGAGCTGCGACCGCATGAGCCAGCGGACCGGCAGCCAGGGGAAGTGCCAGGCCGCCACGTCGGGCAGGCTGGTGAAGGTGTTTTCCAGGACGAGTGCCCGGCCGGGCAGCTCGGCCCCCAGGTGCACCGCAACCGCCCCGCCCAGCGACTCGCCCATGAGGACTACGGCGGTTTCGGGGATTTGAGCCTGTTGGGCCAGCCAACGGCGGGCTGCCCGGGCGTCGCGGAGTACCCCTTCTTCGTTGGGGCTGCCTTCGCTCTTGCCGTAGCCGCGGTAGTCGAACACCAGCACCGCAGCCCGGGCGCGGCGGTTCAACTGGCGCATCGCCTCGGCGCGATGGGTGACGTTGCCCGCGTTCCCGTGGCAAAACAGGATATACGCCGCGGGTTGCGGATGGGGCAGGTACCAGCCGTGCAGCCGGACCCCGTCGTCGGAAGCGAACCAGGCATCGACCACCGGCAGGCCGGCCGGCTGCCACTCGCCTTCCGGATAACGGGAGGGGATGAAGATCAGCTTATCTTCGAGC
>JBBIQF010000556.1:0-4282 GCA_037442445.1 Planctomycetaceae bacterium | reverse complement strand
TCTGCGTAAGGGCCCCGCCGGTGTTGAGCGTCACCTGGGTGGCCGTAATGCCGCTGGTCGTGCCCACGGTGCCGATTGTCAAATCGTCGGCATCGGTATAGCTCAGCGTCCCGCCAAGTGACGTCGCAAGCGTATTGACGTCGTTGGTGGCCAAGCTGAGCGTCACCGGGCCGGTCCCCAATAGCTCAACGCCACCGGCCGTGATCGCCTGGGTCTGCGTAAGGGCCCCGCCGGTGTTAAGCGTCACCTGGGGGGCACTAATGCCGCTGGTCGTGCCCACGGTGCCGATTATAAGGTCGTCGGTATCGCGGTAGCTCAAAGCCCCCGTAAGGGCCGCGGCAAGCGTATTGACGTCGTTGGTGGCCAGGTCGAGCGTCACCGGGCCAGTGCCCAATAGCTCGAGGCCTGAAGCGGTGATTGGCTGGCTTTGGGTCACCGCGCCGGCAGCGTCCAGCCGGACGTCCGTGCCAATGGCCAAGGGGCCGTCGATGGCGATGGTTGCCGACTGGACCCGGAAATCGCCGGTCAATGTCACGCCGCCGGTGATGCTGACGCTGTCGCCGCCCGCGCCTGTCGAAATGAAGAGGTTGGCATTGCCGTGGGCGTTGTTGGCGCCTTGCACGGTGATCGTATCGTTGCCGTCGCCGCCCAGCAGGGTCGCGTCGATCTCGACAACGGTGTTGTTCCACAGGTTGACCGCCTCGAAGCTATTGGCGGCGTCGCGGACCTGGATGGCGTCTTGTGCCCCGACGACCACGTTTTGCACCACGAGGTTGTCGTTCAATAGCGGCGAGGTGACGGTTACCCACGCCATGCCGCTGATGTTGACCGGCTCCAGGCCGGTGAAGCTGATCGCGCCGGAAAAGGTATCGATATCGAGCGTCCCGTCGCCGGCTGTGGCGCTTGGCACATACCGGGCGGTGTTGCCCGAGCCGATCAGGTTGAGGGTGTCGTTTCCGGCCTGGCCGTTGAAAATGACCCCGCCGCTAGGGAAATCGCCGATGAGGGCGGGCACGTGCAGGATAAGTTCGTCGTTGCCGTCGCCGGCGTTGACCACGATCTGGGTGGGGGTACCGCTGAAATCGATCACGCTTTGCACCAGGGCCCCGTTGTCGATGTTCACGTCGAAGCTGTTGGGGCCGGTGGGGGTGATCTCGATGCGGTTGTCCAGTGAGTTATCGAACCCCAGAGCTGGCAGGCTTGGCAATGTGACCACGGCCAGCAGATTGCGCGATTCCAGCGGTTCGCAGCGAAGCCCGCGGAAGCGGTGGCCCGCTGGCCGCTGGCCCAAACGAATACCCTGGAAGAACTTGCGCACCGTTTGCCGCAGCGAGCGTGTCATGGCGTGGGGCTCCAGCTTTCGGCGGACCGGGAAAGGTCGGGGCGGGGTGTGCCCACATCGGGCCCGAATGCCGCCTGCGAGTGGCTCTGATCCGGATGGTTGCGCCCTGGGGACATGAACTGGAAAGATAGAAAAAATGGATAGAGCGCGCAATGTGCAGGAATTATCTTGATTGCATCACTCGCCGTTGTCAACGCACAAGGCAGTCGATTGCGCCTTTGCGCCGACGTTCCCCCCCAAGTTGTGCGTCACAAA
The DNA here is from genome assembly GCA_037442445.1 of Planctomycetaceae bacterium. Lineage (GTDB taxonomy): Bacteria > Planctomycetota > Planctomycetia > Pirellulales > Thermoguttaceae > JANLFZ01. The sequence goes on along the minus strand of JBBIQF010000556.1, from coordinate 2,685 downwards.
GGCCATTTGCTCCCCCATTCGGGACGACGTAGCGGCTCGGAACGAAGCCGCAAGCGGCTCGTTGGACATGGGTCTATCCCGGGGAGCAAGACGGCCGGTCGAGCCTGAGGTTCCGCAAAGGGCTGTTCGGTTTGGGCGGCTTTTCACCGGCGGGGTATCGCCGTTTGTCCAGGCAGGGCCGAGTCGGACGACGCTATCATCTCGCCAAGGAGTCCGCATGCCTGCCTTTGGGTACGTAACCCCACCCCCTGAAGGCATATTGTGGGTGGCTCCGTTCGGCCCAAGCCAGTCTTAGGTTCGCGCCGGGTAGCGGGCCTTGGGAAAACCCGCCCACCGCCACCCTACTTGAAGGGTATTCGGAGCCAGCGCCTGTGCCTGCCGAACAGCCGCGGCCGGTGGCTAAGCCGGGTTCATGGGCCTCGCATCCCCCAGAAATCGGAGAATCGGGCACTATTGGAATACGGGTCGCAGGGCGAGGTATGCCGATTCTGAGGGGCACGCGAGTTGGTGCAAAAATTTTTTGGATTTCCCCCGTTAGAGGGATTGAGATTCTGGAAATGGTGTTCGATAATATGGGTACGTGAGGGGTGCGCCCCCTCACCCTGTCGCCCTTCGTAGGTCCCTGCCCCGCCTACGAAGGGCTTTTTTTGCGCGCTGGCGCTACCGGTCCGCCTCAGTACGGCTTATAGACGCCGGGCATAGGGAAGGGGTAGGAGCCATCGGGCCCGGGCAGCGATTTCGGCTTGGCGTCCCAGGCCAATCGATCGGGGGCCTCGCTGGGGCCACGGGCCACCGCGTCCTCCCATTTGACGACCTGGCCCGAGTACGTGGCCATCCGGCCTAGCACGGCGGTCATGCTGCTTACGGCGCCGAACCAGCCCTCGTTGAGCGGCGTGTCGTTGAGGATGGCCTTGATCAGGTCCACGTGTTCCTGATCGTAGGGGTTGTTGCTTTCCAGTTTCGGCCCGCCGCCGACGGCCACGCTGCGGTTGCCCTTCGTGCCGTGGGCGAACTCGTTGACCTGATCCCAGGTGTTCTCGATGTGGCGGCACTGGCTGAACATCTTGGTGCCGTCGGCAAAGGTGAACTCCACGGCATGATGGTCGAAGATGTCGCCGTAGTTGCCGCGGTGGACGCGCCCGCCCATGCCGTTGGCTTCGATGGGATGGGCTTTGCGGAAATCGCCGTCCTTGGCCATCACCCAATTGCCGATGTCGATGTTGTGCACGTGCTGTTCGACGATGTTGTCGCCGTACAGCCAGCGGAAGCAGCCCCAGTTGCGGACCTGGAACTCCATTTCCTTCGGGTCGTTCTGGGGGCGCGGGCCGAGGTCGCGGGCTCCACCGCCCAAGCCGTTCCAGTACACCCGCAGGAACAGGATTTCGCCCAGCTTGCCGTCATGGATTTCGCGCACGCCCTGGATGTAGCCGGCCTGGTGGTGGCGCTGGAGGCCGACGACCACCTTGAGTTTCTTCTGGTCGGCCAGTTCGTTGGTCGCCACCAGCGAGCGGTAGCCCGGGGCGTCGGTGCAGCAGGGCTTTTCCATAAAGACGTGCTTGCCCTTCTGGATGGCGTAGGCGTAATGTTGGGGGCGGAAGCCCGGGGGGGCGGCCATCACGACCAGGTCCACGCCGCAGTCGATGGCCTTCTGGTAAGCGTCCAGGCCGACGAAGATCCGCTCGGGGGGGACGTCGATCTGGTCGCTGTATTCGCGGCGGAGCTGTGCCAGCGAGCCCTTGGCGCGGTCCTCGAACGCATCGGCCACCGCCACCAGCCGGATCTGTTGTTTGATGAGGCGTTGGACGTTCATGCAGTTGGCGGCTGCCCCGGTACCCCGGCCGCCGCAGCCGATCAAGGCGAACTTGATGACATCGCTGCCGGCCGCATGGACGCTGCGGGCCAGGCTCAGGCCGCCGGCCGCAGCCGCACCGGCCAGTACCGAACGCTTCACAAACTCCCGCCGAGACGTTTGGGCACGCTGCATGCTGACGCTCCTTTGAAGTTGCTCGGAAGTGGACCAACCAGGCCCGGCCGGTGGGCACCGCGAGGGCCGCGGCCGGCCTGCACGCCGCAGCGCCTACCGGCGGTGCGCTTACGGCGCCATTGCCGGGTGCGGCGTGCTTTGGGTGAATGCCCCTACCATAGACCGGCAAATGCTCCGATGCAAGGGCCTGCTGGCGGTCCGGCCGGGACGCAGGACGGAGGTGGGGGCGTAAAGCCGGCTGGTCTCTGACGCGGTGGAGAGCGCGGCGGCGGGAGGCGGGGTGCCCTCGCCGGGCTTGGCGGCCGGGCCCGCACACGGCCCGTTAATTGACCGCTTGACGGGGGGCCGTATACTGAATTGTTCAGGTGGAGGTCAATAAATGCTGTCTGTTACGACCGAACATGCGTTGCGGGCGTTGGTGGAGCTGGCCCGGCTGCCGGCCGGGACTTGGATCCTGGGCCGCGAGCTGGCCCGGCGGGCCAGCATTCCCGCCAACTATCTGGCGAAGATCATGTTGATGTTACGTAACGCGGGGCTGGTCGAAGCCACCCGCGGCCAGCGCGGCGGGTATCGCCTGGCCAAAGCCCCGGAGGAGATCTACCTCGTGCAGGTGGTCGATTTGTTCGAGGGGGTGCGAAGCCGGCCGGGGTGCTTCCTGGGCGAAAGCCACGCCTGCAACGACCAGGAGGCCTGCTCGGCGC
>JBBIQF010000555.1:0-4296 GCA_037442445.1 Planctomycetaceae bacterium | reverse complement strand
CCCGGCTCGTCCAACAGCACCTGGTCCACGCGCCCGTCGGCCCACAGGATGCCCAGCCCGTTGGTGATGACCCAGCCTTGCATCAGCCGGGTCATGGGCACCAGATTCTTGGTGCGCATCAAGGTGAACACGGCGAACTTGCCGCTGGGATGCCAGGCCACGCCCTGGAGCATATTGGTCCCGGGGGCGACGATCCGCTGGTCGACCACCGCCCGTTCGGTGTCGATCACCGTCAGTTCGGAAACCGAGGGGGTGCGAGGCGGCACGAACCGCGGAAGACTGTTGGTAACGACCAGGCGCGATCCGTCGGGCGATAATGCTAGCGACCAGGGGCTTCGGCTGGCGGCCAAGAGCTTGACTTGCTGGAGCGTGCTGGTGTCGATCACCGCGATCCCATCCGACGAGGTGTTCAGCACGTAAAGATGCTTGCCCGCCCGATCGACCAGCAGGCCGTGCGGTTCATCGCCGACGGCCACCGTGGCCACCGCCTGCCGGGCATCGGCATCGATGACCGATACCGTGTCGTCCAGCCGATTGGAAACAAAAGCCCGGCGCCCGTCGGGGGTGAAGCACACGTCTTGCGGCTGGCCTCCCACGGCAATCTCGGCCACCTTTTGCCGCGTGGCCAGGTCCACGACGATCACCGTGTGGGCTGATTCGCAGGCCACGTAGAGTTCCCTTCCGCCCGGGCGGACCGCCATGTTGATGGGATTCTTGTAGCGGAGCTCTTCGGCCAGCGCGGGGAGCTTGGTGGGGTGCGCGATAGAGGCCAAAGCCGTTTCGTACTCGAAGGGTTTGCCGTGGGCATTGGCATGGCAGGCCAGGCAGGTGTCGCGGGTTACGGGGCGGAGCCCGGCCTTGCGGGCCAGGTTCTTATCCTTCATCACCGACTCGGTGGCATACTGGCTGCCCGGGCCGTGGCAGGCCTCGCACCCCACGCCCTCGTGGGGGCTGAAGGATTCGAGCACGCCACCGGCCGGGTCGCGGTGGGCCGGGGAATGGCACGCCAGGCAGGTAGGGCTGGTCCTGGGGTCGCCGGCAACGCCCATTTCGGCCGCGATGCGCCAGCCTTCCGGTGTGGAAAGGCTGGCGTAGGCGTCGGCGTGTTTGCTGGCCCGCCAGCGGCTGAATTGGAATCCCATCTGCCGGCCTTCGTGGCAGGCGCCGCAGGCCTGGGAGCCCATGTACTGCGGCGGAGGCGCGGCGCCCGGGGTGCCGCTGCCCGGCCCGCTTGCCGCCAGAGCCGCGGGCTGGGCCGCGACCTGCCCGTTGGAATTGCCCGGGGGCGGTATCTGGAGCTTTTCGTATTTCCACGCCTTCGGGGTGGGGTGGGCGATGTCGCGCAGCCCCTGGGCGATGTCGATCGGCGGGCGCTTGAGCACCGCCGTGTGCGAGCCTTTTTCCAGGTGGCAAAGCTGGCAGGTATCGGCAGTGGGCAGGATCAGCCCTTTGCTCATGGCCAGCTTGCGGTCCATCATCACCTGGGCATCGGCGTATTCGCTGCCCGGGCCGTGGCACTTCTCGCACTGCACCCCGTCTTTGAGGAAGAAGGTGGTGTCGCGCTGCCAGTCCTCGGCCTCGGCGGCGGTGGCGTGGCAGCCCAGGCACATGGGCGACTCTTGGGGTTCGACCGGGATGCCGCTCCGCCGGGCGATTTCTTTGGCCTCGGGTTTGGAAAGGCTGGTGTAGGCCTTGGCGTGCCGGGTGCGCATCCAGATGCTGAACTGGTCGCCCATCGACTTGCCGTCGTGGCACTGGCCGCACACCCGGGCGCCCACATACACGGGCTGGCGGGGCTGGGCCGAGGCCGCGGCCGCCCAAAGCGCGCAGACGGCCATAGCCAGAAGAGCCGCGGGGGCCAAGCCGCCTCGAGCAGCCGCCGGGCGCAGGCCCTGCCCTTGCGGGACGCCGGAATGCATGTACCGGATCATGGCCTGAGCCTCGTGCTACTTCGCCGGTTGGATGACGGTAAGGAATTGATTGGCTCGCACGTCGGTGAGCACGGTCTGGGTGCCGTCGGGCCAGCGGACTTCCACCCGGTCGGCCTTGCTGGCCGCTCCCAGGCCGAAATGCAGGCGCGGGTCGCCTTGCGAGAGGTAGCTCCGCGTGGGGCAATGGTCCATGGTCTGCACCATGCCGCCGGCGTGGACCACCACGCGTGCCCCCAGGGCGTCGCGCTTGCCGCTTTGGGTCATCGGCCGCACCGCAAGCCAGTTATTGCGGTTCCCCCCGTCGTTGCGGAGCAGCTTGGGCGGGGCATTGAGATTGATGACGACGAGGTCCAGGTCGCCGTCGTTGTCGATATCGGCCCAAGCCGCGCCGCGGGCCACGTACTTGTGGTGGAAGTAATCGCCCGACTGCGCCGCCACATCGACGAACTTCCCCTTGCCCTCGTTGCGGGCCAGCACGGGGTCCTCGGGGTACTCGTTGTGGGCATTGCCGTTGGCGATGAACAAATCGGCCCAGCCGTCATTGTCGTAATCCAAAAACACGCCGCCCCAGCCGGTGTACTGGCCGCACATCACCGCCAGGCCCGTGGCCGTGGTCTTGTCCTCGAAATGGTCGCGGCGGTTCATCAAGAGGCAGCCGTAGTCCATATCGGGGATATACATGTCCAGCCAGCCATCGTGGTCCACATCGGCGAAGGTGGGGCCCATGGAGGAGACGCCCTGGCCGGCCTCGCCAAAGGCCGCCTCGCGGACCAGCCCCTCTTCCCGGAACTTCCCGCCTCCCAGGTTGTGGAACAGGTCGTTGGGCATGGCGTCGTTGGTCACGTAGATATCGGGCAGGCCGTCGTTATCGAAATCCAGTACGGTAACGCCCATGCCGCGGCCTTCGGCGTTGTACACCCCCGCTTCGCGGGTCACATCGGTGAACGTGCCGTCGCCGTTGTTGCGGAACAAGGCATCGGGTTGCCCGGGGTAGCTCAACGGCCCGGGATAGTTCTGCGCCGCGTAGTAGGCCCGGAATACCCCCTTGTCGTACTCCAGGTAGTTGACCACAAAGACATCCAGGAGCCCATCGCCGTTGTAGTCGAACCATGCGGCCTGGAGGCTCCAGCGAGGATCGGCCAGGCCGGACTTTTGCGAAATCTCGGTGAACGTGCCATCACCGTTGTTGACGAAAAGCTCGTTGGGGCCGTAGTTCAGCACGTACAGGTCCAGGTCGCCATCGTTGTCGATGTCGGCTGCCGAGGCCCCGCAACTGAACTCGTGGCCGCCCACCCCGGCCCGCTCGGTGACATCGGTGAACGTGCCGTCGTGGTTATTGCGGTATAGGCGGTTGGAGAGCTTGCCTTTGAGCTGCCGCCCGTAATTGTCGCTCACATCGGGATGCCACCGCCCGGTGACGAAATACAGGTCCATCCAGCCGTCGTTGTCGAAGTCGAACACCAGGACCCCCGCCCCGGTGCCCTCGACGATGTTGCTCAGCTTGAAGTCGCCGATGCTGTGCTTGAAATGGATGCCGGCCTGCTCGGTGATATCGGTGAAGACCGGCAGTTCCGGCTCGGCCGCCAGCAAAGCCGCGGGATGCACCAGCATGCCGGGCCCCGCAATCACTACGAAACACAAGATAAGGCATAGGATAAGACGTCGCATGAGTTCCCCCTTGCGCAGCGGCCAGAGCGAGCGGGCCGAAGGCGCCATGCCCGCGCCCCGCTGCCGGCCGGCACGGATGACTATGGCAATGATACCTCCCATGGGGCACCGAGGTCGATCCACTCGATGAACCGCTGCCGTTCCGCGTCGGTAAGGGGCGGCAGGCGCCCGGGTTCGATGGGTTTGAACGGCCGCTGGGCCCACTCTTTGTCCCAGGGGCGTGATGTATTGCGGCCCAACAGATGCCAGACCAAGGGGCTTGTGCGGGCGCGGCCCGGATGCACGTATATTCCCCAGGGGTTGTCGGCAGGCTCGCGCGGGCGGGCCAGCAGGGCGTCATAGAGGCGGCGGGCAGCGGCCTCCGGCGGCACCCCCGGCGGAAGTTCCAGGCGCGGGGGGCTGCCGTGCGGGTCATGGCACCCGGCACACTTGGCGGCAATAATTGGGACCAGGTCCCGGCGGAAATCGACGGCAGGCCGGCTGGTCCCACCCGGGCCCGAAGGTTCGGCGCCCCCTCCGGCCGCAGCCGAGGGATGTTGCTTTTTCTTCTTCTGCATCTGGATGTCTTCATCGGCGTAGGCGCCTCCCCGCATGGCCCATCGGCGGAGGGCATCGGTCATTACGTTTTCCGGCGAAAGCTCCGGGTCCTCATGGCAACCGATGCAGCCCTGGTTGAACCGGCTGCGGGCCCAAATCC
>JBBIQF010000554.1:0-4303 GCA_037442445.1 Planctomycetaceae bacterium | reverse complement strand
GCGCGGATATCCGGCGGGGCGGTCATCGCGCCCAGCGGCCGGGGCACGGGGTACCCCATCGACGTGTAGTACGCCGGGGCCAAATACTCGGTCTGCTGGTGGATCACCAGGTCCGTCGAGGCGAACAAGGCGTCCCCCGCTTCGGCGATCACCACCGTCGAAGCATCGAGGTAATGATTCAGCCGGGCAATCAGCCGCTCGATGGTGATGGGCTGCTCGGGGCGGGCTTCCCAAGGCGCTTCAAGGCTCCCTGCGCGCGGAGGCAGCGGGCGCGGCGGCACACGCACCCCGGCCGCGATCAGCCCCTCTAGGAAATCGCACATCAGCACGTCGTGATAGTGATGATGGCTGATCCGCAACTGCTCGGTCGTCGCATAAATGCACTTGCCCGGGTCCAGATTCGCCGTGAACACCCCCAGATTGATGTCCGTCATGAAAGTCCCCAGCAACAACACCAGATCGCTTTCCTCCACAAACCGGGTAACCTCCTCGCGGCCCATGGCCCCCTCGTAGATTCCCACGAACAGCGGGTGGCGCTCGCTCACCACGCTTTTCCCCAACAGCGTGGTGGCGATGTGAATGCCGGACCGTTCGGCTAGGGCCAGCAGCCGATCCTGCAACCCGAACCGATGGATCTCCACCCCGGCGATGATTACCGGCCGCTCGGCCGCCGCGAGGCGCCGCACGGCCTCGGCCACGGCTTCGGCCAGCACCTCCGGGTCGCTGGCCAGACGCAAGGGACGCGGTTCGTGCGGCCCTTCGGGAACCACGTGGACCATGTCTCGCGGCACCTCGATGTAGCCCGGCCGGCGATACCGCTGCACCGCCTCCAGCACCCGATCGATCTCCCGGAAAGCCACAGCCGGGTCCACAAGATCGGCCGCCGCCACCGTCAGCCGGCGGAACACCTCCAGTTGCGTCCGAAAATCCTTGACCTTGTGGTGCAGCAAGGGGTTCCGCACCCGATCGCGAAGCCCGGGCGACCCGCTGAGTACCACCACCGGCGATTTCTCGGCGTAGGCCCCCGCAATCGAATTGCACAAACTCAATCCTCCGACGCAATAGGTCACGCACACCGCCCCGATGCCATTGATCCGCGCGTAGGCGTCGGCCGCAAACCCCGCGCAGTCCTCGCGCGTACAGCCCACCCATTGGATTGGGCTTTGTTCGATCATCGCCGCCAGCGAAAGGACGTAATCGCCCGGGATGCCGAAGATGTGGCGCACCCCGCATTCCAGCAACCGCCCGAGGAGATACTCGCCGATCGACCTGCCGCTTCCGGCCCCGGGCGGCCGCACGCCACCCTTTGCCGCTTCGCCGCCCGCCGTGTGCCTCCCCTGGCCGTCGTCACGGTTCGATGGGTTCATCGTCGAGAAACCCCCTGGCAAAGGTACCCGGTACGAAAAGTGCGTTGCCCCCTCAACAAAGAATACCGTGGGGCCCAGCATGAGGTCCACACGCCGCGGGACGACTCTGCGGTGAGCCTTACCCCAACGCCGCACGCCTCAGTTCCGGCCCGGTGCGGAAGAACCGAGCCCGCGGCGAGGCGCCGCGGCGTCCCACAGGGCCACGCTGAATAACGAATGCCAAAAGAATGGCAACGGGCAAATGACGAATGTCAACCAAAACAAGTCGACATCTGCCCCCCGCCACTCCCGCCGCTGCGGGCCATCCTCCTTTCGGTCCGGGGCAGGGGCTGCTTGCCCTCTCTCCGCAGCCCCGGCTGTTCGGCCGAGGAACAATACTGGCGGCCCATTTCTGGCCGACGCCCCTCTCTTCCCTTGGGTTCTGCGATTCGGCCGCCTCCGGGGCCATCCCCACGATCAATCGGCCAGGTCGAAATCGTACGTCTTGGCGCCCGCCTTGACCGTGGCCTTCAGTCCCGAAGTCTCGGCAACGGCATACTTCATGGGAACCAGGCTCTTCGGCGTTGGCATGTCCACATCCGGCTCGCCACCCGCCGGGCCCGCGGGCTCTTCATCCTGCGGTACCGTTTCCCTGAACTTGGTGACCGTCACCAAGTAATCCCCTTCGGGCAACCCCTTACCCCACTGGGAACTGATTTCATACTGCCCATTGGCTCGGGTTCGGCCGGCACCACTGGCGGTTCCACTCACCGCGCGGAACACGACGTTGGCGCCTTCCAACGGCTGGCCCTTGTAGGTGACCGTTCCGGTGACGGAATAGAGGGTCGGGCCGGCCCGTTTTCCACATCCAAAGGCAGCAACCAGAACCAGCAGGGCGGCCAAAGCCGTGGTGGCCCCCCAATGCGACCATTGCCGATACATCTTGGGGCTCCTCCGTCTGAGGTCCTATTCGGCGTGGCGATATCCCGGGCCCGGTTTCGGGTTGGCTGGGCGGAGATCGTCACGCCTTGTTTTTCTTCGCTGCGGAGAGAACACCGTGGCCACAAATAACCGCAACCATCGAATGCTGCGCAGTAGCAGTCTGTTGGAAATCCCGATTTCCCTCGCGGCGGCCCTCGCATTTCCCGCGAATACCGCACGGCCGTGAAGCCAGGAGCGACTTTGTCAGCGGGCTGGTAGGACGCCGTGTTTCTGCCTTCTGCGGTCACGCCGGGTTTCCGCCCGAGTTACGGAACCGCCGCCGTTTCCCTGCCACTTTTCGACCCGAGGGCCCCCCACACGCCGTAATAGCTGGGCCCTTGGTAGGTATTGGCCATGACACGGCCCAGGTTCCCCGTGTCGATGGTGTTCGAGATGAAACGGACGCCTCCATCGCCGAACAGCACGTTCACCCCCCCGGGGTGGTTGCTTCCCGGCGGCAACAGGCAAATGTCCCAACCCACATTAGGCCGAACATCATACGCGCACGGGCCATTAGGCGGCAGGATGGTGTTCACCGCCGCCTGCATCGGATTGCCGCGCACCCAGCGGGAACCAAACCGGTGGACCCCGGTGGTACCCGGCAAGAAATACTGGCCATCCGTCACGCTGAAGGCCACACTGGGAGGCAGACTCGACAGTCCCGCAATGAGCGCGGTCCCGCGATTATGCTCGATGCTTCTTGCCTGAGTAACACTCATGGCCCCGTACCCCTGCCGCACGTGTTCACTCATTGCGACCGTGTTGCTCAATCCGTCCAGCACTGTCGATGCGCTATACCATATTTCCCATCCGAACATCCCGCGCGTGTTATTCGGGTTATTCCCCATCATGTTTTGGTAATCATCGCCCTGGGAGAACGCATAGTTGTGCAGCCGCTGATTATTGCCGTCACGTTGCCCGGAATCCGAGGGGCAGCGCACGACGGCCGGCGAGACGTTCCACACGGCCCAGCTTGCCTCCGTGCCGGGGCCAAAGGTCGGAATCCCATTGGCCGGGTCGACCGCCGCAATCAGGTCATAGAGGGGTTTCTTCTCCATATAGGACAACAGTGCCACCAACCCCGACAGACCACCTCGATTGGCCGTCAATGGCTGCCCCATCGCTGGAAACACCTGGAAGGTGTCATGGTAGGTGTGGATGGCCAGCCCGAGCTGCTTGAGGTGGTTGGTGCACTGGGTTCGCCGGGCCGCTTCCCGGGCTGCTTGTACTGCCGGAAGCAGTAGCGCAATCAGGATCCCAATGATGGCGATCACCACCAGCAGTTCGACCAGCGTAAAACCTCGAGACGCCGACAGGCCGAAACGGCGAGACATGGCACAAACCTCCTGAAAAAGCAAATGCGATATCCCCCGCCCAAAACCGGCCAGAGCGTAACCGGCCAGGGCACCATCGAAGAGTTGTTGCGGGCTGGAGGGATCGCGCCTCGAGAATAACGGGGCGATCCTCGGAGACTCCGAGCACACGCCGGCAAACGCCGAGAGGGCCGTTGGCTGGCAGGCCAAGGTCGGACCTCACCTCCCTGCTCGGAAACCATCGCGAGCCTCTGCCGATCGGCCCCGAACAACCGCAGCACACAGCCCGCGATTTCCCATCGCGGACCCGAAGCGTCGCGGGAGCCATTGCCTCGCCTTGAACTCGGCGCGCCCGGCCAGCCACCTGAGGGGCCACGCCCAAAGGAGAGGGGCTGGCCGTCGGCGGGTGTCCGGGCACGGTGCCTCGCGCCGCCGCTCGGCGCGAGCGTCCCGTTTGCGATCCGCCGCTCCCCATGGCGAATCCTCCCGACGCTCCGCTGGGTCTCGGAACGGTCCTCAAAGCAACGCGGCGTCCAAAAGCTTCCGGCTGCCACGGCTGCGCTAGTCTGCAGCATACGGGCCGGGTTCCCACCCCGAAGGTGGCCCCGACCCCGCGGCCACCCCTAGGCTAGCGCCACTGACGAATCCTGTCAAGTACCCCCA
>JBBIQF010000553.1:0-4326 GCA_037442445.1 Planctomycetaceae bacterium | reverse complement strand
GGGTATCAAGCCGATCTGGTCCAATCGGGCCGGGAACTCATCCAGCGGGCCCGGGACTGCCCCGACTACGAAATGGTGTGCGTCGATGCCGGCATCGACGACCCGCCGCTGGGATTCTTGCTCCAGCAGTTGCGGCGCGATGGCCGTACCGCTGCGCTTCCGGTGGGAGTGCTGGCCCGGGCCGAACGCTTCCAGCAAGCCGACCGGGCTGCCGAACACGACCCCTTGACCCGGGTCTTCGTCCCGCCGCCCGACGCCAAAGCTCTCCAGCAGCAGGTCGCGCAGCTTTTGGAGCGCGCGGGCAAGGATCGCGTCACCCATGCCGAACGGCAGCGGCAGGCCGCCCTGGCCTTGGACTGGCTGGCGGCGTGGAGCACGGACACCCAACTGGCCCCGCTGGTCGATTTCCGCCGCACCACCCAGGTGGCCCTGCGCGCAGCCCACGTCCCCGCCCTGAGCGGCCGGGCTATCGCCGTCCTCCAGCAGCAGCCCACCGCCGAGGCCCAAAAGGGGCTCGTCGATCTGGCCAGCAGCCCTGCCGAGCCCCTCCCCACACGCAAGGCGGCGGTGGCGGCCTTCGCCTATGCAACCCGGCGCTGGGGAATCCTCCTGACCACCGAAGAAATCCAACGCCAGTATGACCGCTATAATCAGAGCGCTACGCTGGATGCCGAGACCCAACAGGTGCTCGGCCGGATCCTCGATATCCTGGAGATTCCCGTCGCACCGCCGAGCGGCGTCCCTCCCCAGCGGGCCAGCCCGGCCCCAGGCCCCCCAGCGGGCGGACCGGCCGGCAAAACTTCCGCCGGCAAGGGAGCCTGACGCCCGCCGGCACCCGCCCCCCCGCCTATGAGGACAACCCCAGGCCCAAGCCGGTTGGACAGTGATGGACCGCCCATCCCGGGCCTCATCGGCTCCGGGCCGGCCATGCAAGAGGTGTACCGCCTGGTCCGCCGGGTGGCCCCCAGCAACGCTTCCGTCCTCATCCTCGGCGAGACCGGCACCGGCAAAGAGCTGATCGCTAAAGCCATCCACCAGCTCAGTCCGCGGGGCAGCGGGCCTTTCGTCCGCGTCAATTGCGGGGCCCTGCACGAAAACTTGCTGGAAAGCGAGCTGTTCGGCCATGTCCGCGGGGCGTTCACCGGCGCTATCGAGAATCGCACCGGCCGCTTCGAGGCCGCCCACACCGGTACCGTTTTCCTCGACGAAATCAACTCCACCACCCCTAAACTCCAGGTCAAACTCCTGCGGGTCCTCCAGGAGCACGAGTTCGAGCGGGTGGGCGATACTCAGACCATCCGGGTGGATACCCGCGTGATCGCGGCCTCCAACTGCGATCTGGCCGAACTGGTGGAAAAAGGCCTCTTTCGCGAGGACCTGTTCTACCGCCTCAACGTGGTGACCATCTATGTGCCCCCCTTGCGCCATCGGCGCGAAGATATCCCGGAGTTGGTCGGGCATTTCCTCCGCATCTACAACCGCGAGAACAACCGCCATGTGCCGCACGTCGAGCGGCGGGCCATGGAGCTATTGGCCGCCTACGACTGGCCCGGCAATGTCCGCGAACTCCAGAACTACATCGAGCGCGCGGTGGTGCTGGCCCCCGGCGACGAGCTGACGTGCGACCTGCTGCCCGACGTGGTGCTCGGCCGCCGCCGGCCGCAACTGGGCCGCCACCGGCCATCCGATTTTGATACCCTGGTCGAAGAGCTCGTGGCCAAAGGGCTCGCGGACGCCGGCCCCCAGGCCGGCAACCTCCACGCCCGCATCGTCAGCCGGGTGGAAAAGGAACTCATCGCCCAAGTGATGGCCCAGTGCGATAACGTGCAGATCAAAGCCGCCGCCCGGCTGGGCATCAACCGCAACACCCTCCACAAGAAACTGGAGGAATACCAGATCAACGGCGGGGCCAAACCCAACGCTGCCCCCTCGGATTCCGATCCTCTGCCGCCGGGCCGGCCGGCGACCACGGGATGAGGGCCCGCTGCATTGGCCGCACCCACAAATGCTTCTCCCAATCGGCGTGCGGCTCCCTGGGCACTTTGGCTGGCAGCGCCGCCTCGTTTTTTGCCGTGCTGCCGTCAACGAATCGCAGCCGCCAGTGGTGGCGGCCTGAGCCCCGAGCCGGGGGCGTCAGCCCCGGGTGCGGCCGGCACTCCAGGCGTGCCGGCCTCCGGGGGCTTGCAATTGACAGCGGTCAGGGGGCATCCGTATCATCCCCAAACCGAATTGGGACGGACTGATGGGCGTATTTGCCGGCTTCGATCATATCGTGCGCCAGGGGGAGCCCCTGGCCATGCACACCTGGCTCCAATTGGGGGGCCCCGCCGAGTACTTCGCCGAGCCCACCCAGGCCGAGGAATTGGTCGCCCTGGTCCGGCGGTGCGCCGAGGCCGATGTCCCCCTGCGGGTGTTGGGCGGTGGCTCGAACGTGCTGGTCCGCGAAGGGGGGGTCGCCGGCCTGGTCCTCAATCTGGCCGCCCCGGCCTTCTGCGAAATCACGGTCTGCGCCCCGCAGATCCGCGCGGGGGCGGGGGCCCGGCTCGGCCGGGTCGTAACCACCGCCGTGCATCATGGCCTGGCCGGCCTGGAAGAACTCGTCGCCATCCCCGGCACGGTCGGCGGGGCGGTACGGGGCAACGCCGGCACGCACACCGGCGATGTCGGCCAGTGGACTGCGCAGGTTACCGTCGTCTCGCGCAGCGGCGAGGTGCTCCAGCGCCAGCGGGACGAGATCGAATTCGGCTACCGCCAAAGCAGCCTCGACGACCCCGTCATTCTGGAGGTGGCCTTCGAGCTGGAACACGACGATCGCCAGGCACTGGCCCGCCGCCTGCAAAAACAGTGGATCGTCCGCAAGGCCAGCCAGCCCATGGGCCATCAGTGCGCCGCCCAGTTGTTCAAGAACCCGCGGGGGGTGTCGGCCGGCGAGCTGATCGAACGCGCCGGCCTGAAAGGCACGCGCATCGGCGGGGCCGTCATCAGCGACCGCCATGCCAATTTCATCGTGGCCGAGCCCGAGGCCACCCCCAGCGATGTCCTCCGCCTGATCGACTTGGTCCGCAGCCAGGTCCAAGACCGCCTGGGCGTGGAACTGGAGCTGCAACTCGAAATCTGGTAGGGCCCACGGATGGGGTGGTCCAGGAAAGCGAGTTCGCCGTCGCGCCAAGCCGGGGCCCGGTGGGTGGGGTGGGCCCGGCGGGTCGGCCCCTGGCTCCCCGTGCTCGTGGTTGTCGGCGGGTTCTTCGGCGCCTGGTACGCGGGATGGCGCTACGTGGGCCCCCAACTCCGCCACTCGGCCGAATACCAATTGACCCCCGAGCGCCTGGTGGTCACCCCGCGCCCCGAGTGGATTCGCCGCGACCTGGCCGAGCAGGTGTACCGCGACCTCTCGCTCGAAGGCCCGCTTTCGATCCTCGACGACCAGTTGCTCCAGCGGGTGCAAAACGCCTTCGCCCTGCACCCCTGGGTGGCGAAGGTCCAACAGGTCCAGCGGCGCTATCCGGCGAGCATTCACGTCGAGGTGGTGTACCGCCGGCCGGTGTGCGTGGTCGAGACGCCCGGCCGGTTGGTCGTCGTCGATGCCGAAGGGGTCGTGCTGCCCGACGAGGACTTTAGCCCCGTAGAAAAGGCCCGCTACCCGCGGCTGGCCGGTATCGACAGCGGCCCGCTAGGTCCCGTAGGCACCCGCTGGGGCCATCCCCGCGTGAGCGGTGCGGCCGAAATCGCCGCCGTCCTCCTCCCCGCCTGGGAGAGCCTGGGGCTGGAGCGGATCATCCCCTCGGCCATGCCCCCCTCGGCTCCCGACCAGGAGCAAACCTACGAACTCCTGACCCGCAAAGGCACCTGGATTTTCTGGGGCAAAGCCCCCAGTGCCGAAGCGCCCGGCGAACCCTCGGCCGCCGACAAACTCGCCCGGCTCAAACGCTACCTGGCCGAACACGGCACCCTGGAAGGAACCACCGGCCCGCAACGGCTCGACCTGACCCGAGGCCAGTGAGCCTGCCGCGGATGCGCGGGTATCCTGGCCCGCACGCGCCCCGGCTTAAGAGGCCGTCTCCGCGGCGGCGATCAACCGGTCGCCGGCCCGCAACGGATAGCCCCGCAAGAACTCCTCCACCGACATCGCCCGCTTGCCCGAAGGATGCACGCCCTGAATGGTCACGGCCCCCTGGCCCGCGGCGACCACCAACCGGCCTTTGTGGGCCACAAGCACCATGCCCGGCAAGGCCCCGGCCTCCCCTTCCTCCACACCCAAAGGCCCCACGATCAGGCGCAGCGGCGGGCCCTTCGGGGGCTGCCAATAGGTGTAGGTCTTCGGCCAGG
>JBBIQF010000552.1:0-4342 GCA_037442445.1 Planctomycetaceae bacterium | reverse complement strand
CGACATACGACACCTCACTTCCCCAATGGGGCCCAAGACCTGCCGGCACGCCGGCCGACCGGCCCCCACCGACCGGCCCAGCACGGCGGCTGGCTGGCCACGATTGTAGCACCCGGCCAGGATGCAAGCACGCGCCGGAAAGCCACGAAAACCCCAGCCGCTGCCGGCTCGCAAAGGGCCCGCAGAAAACGCAACTAGGGCAATACGGCCTCGCAAGACTCCCTACAAGACCGGCGGCAGAAGTGCCCCACCCGAGAGAAGATCCCCTAGACCGCCCCGCTCAGGCCGCGCTTTCCCCTTTTGCGACCGCTCCGGCGACGCCGGCAACGGCGATCCACGGCCCCGAAAGCCCACTACAGATCCGCCGAAGACGCCGCCACCTCGCCCCCAAGACCCCAGTGCGGGAAACAGGACTTGAACCTGCACGGCCTTGCGGCCACTAGGCCCTCAACCTAGCGCGTCTGCCAATTCCGCCATTCCCGCGCAATGGTCCCCTTTCATCAAACACTTTACCGCCGGAAGGCGCGGCGTCAAGAGGTCAAGAGGCCGTCCGGCGGAGTGCCAGCAATGCGGGCAAGGGCCGGGGCAAGCCCTTCCCGGCGGCCTCGCGCAGGGCGTTTTCCCACTGCTCGGCCAGATGCTCGAGCAACCCTGCAAGGTCCGAAAACTTAGAGAGGGACTCCGTAGCGCTGGTTCGCGCGAGGTCCAGGGGCCTACCTCCACAGTCGGGTATTGGGCAACCCACCATAGCCACCAAGAAGTCGCCGCGTTCCAGGCGGTGGCGGTGTTGCCGCCATTGGGACTCGGTGAAGGCCCCCAGCGGGGGCATGGGGCTAAAGAGGGTGCGCCGCCGGTTTTGCCTGCACAGAAGCACCTGGACGTTCCCCCCGCTGGCCCATGTCAGGGTCGAGCTGCCCGGGGTAAGGATCGCGCAGAAGGCGGCGGCCTTCTGGTCACCCGGCGAGGCCCGCCACAGGTCGGCACTGACGGCTTGAAGCAAGCTGCCGGGGTTACGCGAGTGCACAGCGTGGGCCCGGCAGGCGGCCCGAAGTCCCTGGGCGGTCATGGCCGCGGGAATGCCTTCGTCTTCGGCTCGGGCGGCCAGAGCGGCGATTCGGCCGGCCGCGGCCGGGCACCAATCGTAAAATCCCTCGGTCAATAGAGCCGATCGCCCTAGCCAACCTGCCAGCTCCCAGCCGGGCAGGTCCGGGGGCATGGCGGGAAGCATCGCGCGGTGGAGCTGTTCGGCTGCCTCGCACTGGCGCCGCAGGCGAGCGGCTTTGACGGTCTCGCGGACCAACGTTTCGCGTTCCAGTTCGGCCGCCAGCCGGCCCGCCACGGCTTCCAAGAGGCTGGTATCTCGGCGGTCGAAAGTCCGCGGGGCCCGCGCAAAAACCCATAGGGTGCCGAGGATGGTGTTCGGCGTGGCGACGGGAACGCAGGCGGCCGCCGGGAACGCCTCCGGGGCGTTCCAGCGGTCCAAGAGTTGGGTGTCCTCCAGGCACACGGCGTGGCCGAGCATGGCTTCGAGGTCGGCCAAGGCCCCTTCCAGCGGGCGGGGAGGGTCGGCCAGTCGCTGGGGCGGCAGTCCCCAAGCACTGCGGAGTTTGAGCGAGGTGGTCGCTTCGTCCAAGAGATACAGGCCTGCGGCCTGGGCCCCGACCGCCTGGGCAGCGTCGCGAAGGATGGCCTCGATGCGGCGTGCCAGGGCCCGGCGGGCCGAGGGGCTGGCGATCACCGGCACGGCGGCGGCCAGTTCGGCCTCGCGTTCCCAGAGGGCTTGGCGGGATTGGAGGTGCTCGGCCAGAAGCGCGGCCAAGGCGTCGGCCAGGTCCTGGGCCGCCCGGCGCTCGACCCTGGGGCAAGAAACGGCCGAAGCCGATCGCACCGGGCCGAGATGTGCGTCTCCCAGAGTGGCTCTAACGCCCGGGTTGGCCGGGGCGGATGACGCGTGCTCGGGCGGGTGGGTCGGCTTCGGGCCTGGTTGAAAGGTTACCGACCAGCCCGTCGCCGCCCGGAACGCCGCGGTCACGGCGGGCAGGCTGGCCACACTCTCAATATCGGGTGGCGAAGCGATCCGCGCTTGGCCTTGATGGGTTTCCAGGGGGTTGAAACTACGTCGGCTCACGGATTGTCCCGTACAAACGGCGTTTCCTGACCGGGCCAGCATGGGGCCACCGTCCGAGGGGCCCGCGGTGGATCGCCACCTTGCCCATGCGATTTCACTCTCTCGCGCGGTCATCCCAGCCTATCCCACCGTAGATAGACTGCGCAATTCTCCATCGGCTCGACAGCCTGCCGAAATGTAGCCACTTTAGGAAAAACAGCATAAATGCAGAGAATGCTGGTACTTGGCAATCGATGCCGGCAGCGCCGAATCTCCGGGCGGGCCCCCGACAGCAAAGGGTTGCGCGAAGAGGAGCCGCAGAGCCGAGAGCGGGGAGCGACGAGCCAGCCCCCCAAGACGAGCCGCCCGGCCACCTGGCCGAAACGGTGCCGGTGCGCTTGGCGGCCGATGCGCTGGTGGGCTATAATCGCCCCGGCATCGAATCCACCCCTGGGACGGAGCCAGCCCGGTCGTCATGCACGGAAAGCTGTTTGCCTTTTATCCGGAGGAGGTTGCCGGGCGGTTTACCGGCTTCGGCGGATCGTACTTGGCGCCCGATGGGCGTCTGCCGGCCGAGGAAGGCATGGCCGTGCACTCCCCCCGGGCCGTGGTGCGGCAGGTGCGCCAGCATTGTCCGGCCTCGCCGGGCGTGTATGGCATGGTCGATGCCGAGGGGAGGCTGATTTACGTCGGGAAGTCGAAGTGTTTGCGAGACCGGCTGGCCAGCTACTTCAGCCCCTCGGCCGATGCCAAGGCCCAGCGGATCGCTTCCCAGGCGGTGCGCGTGGTGTGGGAGCCGGCGCCGCAGGAGTTCGCCGCGCTACTGCGCGAGCTGGAGCTGATCCGGCGGTGGTGCCCGCGGTTCAATGTGCGGGGCCGGCCGGGCCGGATTCGCCGGGCTTATATCGCCGTGGGGCGCGGCTCGGCCGCGCGGGTATATTTGGCAACTCGGCCGGGACCCAACGATCGGCTGGTCATCGGGCCTTTGCGTCCGACACGGGCATTGCGGGGGGCAATCCGCACACTGAACGACGCGTTCCAGCTCCGCGATTGCCCGGACCGTGTGGCTGCCAGGTTCGCTTCGCAGCGGACCCTTTTCGAGTTGCCCAGCGACGCTCGCTGCCCCCGCTACGCCCTGGGGACGTGCCTGGGCCCGTGCGCCGGGTTGTGCTCCGAGCGGCAGTACGCCCAGCGGGTGCGGCAGGTGTGCGATTTTCTCCAAGGGGCCGACCGCGGCCTGTTGGATCGGCTCGAGCAGGCCATGCGCAAGGCGGCGGCCCAACAGGCGTTCGAGCGGGCCGCCGTGCTCCGCGACCGCTGGCAAAGCCTGGGGGACCTTGCCGAGCAGTTGGACCGGCTGCACACGGCGCGCAAGACCTACTCTTTCGTGTACCCGCTGCCCGGTTACGGCGGGGAAATGGACTGGTACTTGGTGCATCGCGGCCATGTGGTGGCGGTGATCGGAGCCCCCGAGGCGCCTAGCTCGGCTCAGCGGGCGCACGCCACGCTGGAGCGGGTGTTTCGGGCCGGGGGGGCCCCGGCCTGCACGCCGACCGCCGAAGACCCGGAGATGATCCAGCTTGTGGGGGGTTGGTTTCGGGCGCATCCCGAGGAACTCGATCGTGTGTTGTCGCCCGATGCGGCCATGGAAACGGCAACACGGTGGCTCGACGGTCGCGGGCGGGTGGGGCCCCGCACTCCCTCCCGCATTTCCTGATCTCCCTTCCCCGTCTCCTCTCACCCATCCGCTCTCTCCCGGCCCGCCGCCGAAGCGGTAAACTTTTCCATCTTCGCGGGCCGATAATCGATGGAGGTATCTCGTTGCCCCGCAGCGGGTTGGCCAGCCCTATGGGTCGTATCCAGTCGAGCATCGGTCTTGTTACCGGTGTGCCCATCCAGGACACGGTGGACAAGCTGATGGCGATTGCGGCCAGGCCCCGCGACCTCTTGCAAGACCGCATCAAGTCCCTTCAGACCGAACAGGCGGCGGTAACCGAACTTACGGCGCTATTGGCCAGCGTCCAGTACATCGCCAAGAACCTGGGCAAGGATAAGCTCTACGTTGCGCGAAGTGCCGCCAGTAGCGAGAGTGCGGCCTTGGGGGTGACGGTGACCGGCAACCCGGCCATCGGCACGCACCAGTTCATCCCCTTGCGCATGGTGCAGAACCAGCAATGGCTTAGCAGCGGGGTGCGGGGCCAGCAGGATCCGATCGGGGCGGGCACGCTGACATTC
>JBBIQF010000551.1:0-4345 GCA_037442445.1 Planctomycetaceae bacterium | reverse complement strand
AATCTGATTTTTTCGGTGATATACCGGCGCGGAAAAAAAAGGTTGAGGATGCCTTCGTCATTTGGTTTTCGGCATTCTTGCGTCCTTTGGCTTTCGACATTCGACATTTCGCTTGCAACGTTCCGGTTCCTGTAAGGAGACCCCCATGTCCAAGCGCTTGAACATCGCGATGATCGGTTGCGGCTTCATGGGCCGCGCGCACTCCAACGCCTGGTTGCAGGTGCCGCACTTCTTTCCCCGCGAGCACCAGCCGGTGCTGAAGGTGGCGGTTGCCCGGCCGGAGGAGAAGGACAAACTCGAGAAATTTCAGAAGGCCTGGGGCTATGAGGAGATCAGCTTCGACTGGCGCCAGGCGGTGGCCCGCCCCGATATCGACCTGGTGGATGTGTGCGTCCCCAATGTCATGCACCACGACGTGGTGATCGCGGCGGCCGAGGCCGGCAAGATGGTCGTGTGCGAGAAGCCGCTGGCCATGAACCTCCAGGAGGCCCGCGAGATGGTGGCCGCCGTCGAGAAGGCCGGCGTGCCCAACATGTGCTCGTTCAACTACCGGCGGGTGCCGGCCATCGCCCTGGCCAAGCAGATCATCGACGAGGGCCGCATCGGCCGGCCCTTCCACTACTGGGCCACCTACAACCAGGACTACACCATCTCGGCCGACGTGCCCCAGGGGGGCCTGGCCCTGTGGCGGCTGGACGCCCGCGTGGCCGGCTCCGGAGTCACCGGCGACCTGCTGGCCCACTCCATCGACACGGCCGAGTGGCTCAACGGCCCCATCGCCCGCGTCACCGCCGCCACAGAAACGTTCGTCAAAGAGCGCCGGCACGCCGAAACCGGCAAGGTGGAAAAGGTCGGCATCGACGACGCCTGCCTGTTTATCGCCATCTTCCAGAACGGCTCGATGGGCACTTTTGTGAGCACCCGCTACGCCCGCGGCCGGAAAAATTACAACACCTTCGAACTCAACGGCGAACTGGGGGCGGTACACTTCAACCTCGAGAATCCGCACCTCTTGGAGTATTTCCGCTACGCCGACCCCAAGACCGGCCAGAAGATCGAAGACCATCTGACCGGCTGGCAGACCATCCACGTGACCAACTTCGAGCACCCGTACATGAAGAACTGGTGGGTGCCGGGTTGCACCATCGGCTACGAGCACACCTTTATCAACCAGTTCGCCGATTTCCTGGCCGAACTGGAAGGAGGCCCGAAGTTCCAGCCTGATCTCCGCTCGGCCATGCGGACCCAGCAGGTGTGCGACGCGGTGCTGGAAAGCGCCCGCACCCGGCAATGGGTCGAAATCCCGAGCTAAGCGCCGCCGTGCGCGCACCCGGGGCCGGCACGGCGTGGGCGGTGCTTTGCACCCACGCGAACCTGGTCTGGCCGCGGACCGCCGCGGTCATCCCGGCGGTGCGAGGGCGTGCGCGCAAAGCCCGCACCCGCCAGATAGCGCGGGCGTAATTGGTCGCCATGAATTACTTTGCCCACGCCTGCCGGTTCCTCGATAACCCGCCGCTGGTGGTGGGGACCGCGGTGCCGGACTGGCTGATGGTGTGCGACCGGACGGTACGCCTGCGGCCCAAGCACGCGGTGGGGCCGGCCAGCCAGTGGTCGGGCCCGGCGGGCCAACTGGCGCGCGGCATCCTCCAGCACCTCGAAGACGACGCCCGCTTCCACAACAGCGATGCGTTTGCCGAGGTGCACCTGGCCGTGGCCGGCGTGGTGCGGCGGTTTCTGTTGCCGCCGGCCGGGCCCCCGATCGCTTTCCTCAGCCACCTGGTGCTGGAGTTGCTCCTCGATGCGGCGCTGGTGGCCGAGGATCCCGGCCGGCTCGACGCCTACTACCGTGGCCTCCAGAGCGTGGATGCGGCGTGGGTGCAGGCGACGGTCAATCGGCTGGCCCCGCGGCCCAGCCGCCACCTGGCCGAGATGATGGTCCGCTTCCGCCAGGCCCGCATCTTGTGGGACTACCTGGAGGATGCCACACTATTGAGGCGATTGAACCAGGTGCTGGCTCGGACCGGCATGGCCGGCCTGCCCGAAGGGTTCCGCGACGCCATTGGCCAGGCCCGGCCGCTGGTGTTTGCCCACCGGCACCGGCTGCTGCCCCCGCCAGGCGGAGCCGGCTTCGCACCCGGCACCGGTTGACTTCACCCCCTCCTTGCCCTTACGGAGAACCTGCGATGCGTTTCGGAATGAACCTGCTTTTGTGGACCGACACGCTCTCGGACAACATGCTGCCTTTGTTGGACGAATTGAAGGAGATCGGCTTCGATACGGTGGAAATCCCCTGCTTCGACCTGGACAACCTGGATAACTACGCGAAATGGGGCAAGCGGTTCGACGCGCTGGGGCTGGCCCGGACCGGTACCGCGGTGCGCGGCCCGGCCGAGAACCCCATCAGCCCCGACCCGGCCGTCCGCCGCAAGGGAATCGAGGCCAACAAGCGGAACCTGGACTGCTGCGCGGCGGCCGGCTGCACGGTCATGGCCGGGCCGTTCCATTCCGCTTTGGGCGTCTTCAGCGGCAAGGGCCCGACCGAAGACGAATGGCGCTGGGGCGTCGACAGCATGCGCGAGGTGGCCGAGCACGCCGAAAAAGTCGGGGTTACCCTGGCCGTCGAGTACCTCAACCGGTTCGAATGCTACTTCCTCAACACGGCGGCCGACGGGGCACGCTTCTGCCGAGAGGTAAACCACCCCCGCTGCCGCATGATGTACGATACGTTCCATGCCCACATCGAGGAAAAGAGTATTCCCGAAGCCATCCGGGCGTTGAAGGGCCTGCTGGCCCACGTGCACATCTCCGAAAACGACCGCAGCACCCCAGGCCAGGGCAACGTCCGCTGGGACCAGAACTTCGATACCCTGCACGAGATCGGCTACGACGGCACCATGGTGGTCGAGGCCTTCGGCTTGGCCCTGGAGAAGCTCGTCCCCGCCACCAAGATCTGGCGCCGCATGTACCAGAGCGAGCGGCAGTTGGCCACCGACGCGTTGAACTTCATGCGGACCGAGGTGGCCAAACGCTGGCGCTAGTCGGCCGGCAGTCGCAAAAGAAACCGCCGGGCCGGCGCGCTGCAGGGCACGGGCGCCGGCGGCCGCCGGCCAAGCCTCTTGACGCCGCGGCGCGGGGTGCTAGGCTAGCCGATGCGATGGGCCGGCTCCGCTTGTGCAGCCCTGCCAGGCAGCCGGGCCCGGTGCGTGGGCGAGCTGTAGGGCACCTACGCCCCGTACTTGTGCCTTGTGCCGCGGTTACGGTTGCCTTGTAACCTGGTGTGGTTCGGTCCGAAGATGAAACAGAACACGCTTGGCGCGGGGTTGATCGTTGGCCTGGCGATGGAGCTTGTGGGGGTTGCGGGCGTGGTCGGGCCTGCCTCGGCACGCCTCGTTGCAGGCGAGCCTCCCACACCCTCGGTACATAAAGAGCCCTTCGGCACGCTGCCCGACGGCCAGGCGGTCGACCTCTATACGCTCCGCAGCGGCCGCGGCTTGGAAGCCCAAGTCATGACCCTCGGCGCCACGCTGGTCACCGTGCGGGCGCCGGACCGGGCGGGCAAGGTCCAACCGGTTACATTGTACAAGCGTTCGCTGGCCGAGTACCTCAAGGGCCACCCACTCTTGGGCTCGATCGTGGGGCGCTATGCCAACCGCATCGCCGGCGCCCGGTTCGTCATCGACGGGGTGGCCTACACGCTGGAGGCCAATGCGGGCAAGCACCACATCCACGGGGGCCGCCGCGGCTTCCAGTGGCTGCTATGGCAAGCCGAACCGGTGTCCGACGACCGCTCGGCGGGCGTCCGGTTGGAGTTGGTGAGCCCCGACGGGCAGGCCGGCTACCCCGGAACGCTCCGGGCCACCGTGCTCTATCGCCTCACGGCCGAGAACGAACTCGTCATGGACTATACCGCCACGACCGACAAACCCACCCACGTCAACCTGACCAACCATGCCTATTGGAACCTGACCGGCAGCGAGGACCAGGACGTGCTCGGCCATGTCCTCCAGATCGAGGCCGACCATTACCTCCCGGCCGACGATGCCCTGATCCCCACCGGCGAAATCCGCAGCGTGCAGGGCACCCCGCTGGATTTCACCCGGCCCGTGGCCATTGGCGCGCGGGTCGATCAGCTCCGCCGCAAGTACTACGACGACTGCTATGTGCTCAATAAGAAGCCAGGCCAGCCCTTGTCGCGCGCCGCCCGGCTGGTCGAACCCCGTAGCGGGCGCACCATGGAGGTGTGGGCCACACAGCCGGGAATGCAGTTGTACACGGGCAATCGGTTAGGCGTATGCCTGGAGAAGCAGCATTACCCCTATTCGCCAAACAAGCCCGGCATTCCAAC
>JBBIQF010000550.1:0-4361 GCA_037442445.1 Planctomycetaceae bacterium | reverse complement strand
ACGCGCAGACGGTCAACGTCATTGGGTGCATCAAGACCAGCAAGACGGCCGCAGCCTTCGAGACCACCGGATTGGTGTTGGCCCTGTACCGCAAGCACTTCGGCACCATCCCGGTGGCCACCGAGTGCTCGCGCGGGCTGGATGCCATGGCCGCCTTGTCCGCCGACCGCAAGAAACTGACGCTGGGCGTGGTCAATGCCACCCTCCGCTCGGTCGAGATCCCGCTGGAACTGGCCGGCGTGCAGCTTTCGGGCACCGGCAAACGGTACCAGATCGCCGGCAGCGACCCCATGGCCCACAACGACCCGGCCGACCCGCACCGGGTGCGGATCGAGGAATCCGACGTGCAGGGCTTGGGTGGCAAGTTCGCCGTGCCGCCGTGCAGCGTGACGCTGCTGGTGCTGGACGTGAAGTGAAGTGGCCCGCCGCCCGCGAGCCGGGGCACGCCCCAAACCCAGAGCCGGGCCCGTAAGGGCCCGGTGGTAACCGTTCGTGGCCCGGGACGTTGCCGGGCAACACGCAATGCCTGGGCCACGAGAGAGCGTGGCCCTCCACCTTGGAGGGACGCGCTCCGTCGCGTCCGCCGCGCTCCCATACTCACCTTACCCCGCGCGCTCTTTCGCCCTGAGCATGTGGAAGGCCCCGGTTGTGAACGGTTACACAAAATGTGCTATTCTTGATATGCCATTCTTGCGCCTATGCGTCATCCGAAGAATTGGCGCAACTCCTTTTCAGCGAAGGAGTAAGGTAAGTCTTGCGTTCTGGCGGGAACCGCGCCGGCACGTCGAGGGGCACCAACGAGCCGCCGGGTTCATCCCGGGGGCCAAGTGCGTCGAACGTTTTCCGGCGGGCTGTCGCGCGGCCTACTTTCCGGGGCGCACCGCGTCGATTCGGTACAAATGCACGCCGTAAGGGGGGAAATCGTCGCTGTATCGGCCGTTGTCCACAGCGATGCAGCGGTTTTCGCCCAGGACCTCGGCGGTGGCCGGCCCGGAAAGGCCGCGGACCTCGAAGTGGCCCTTGGCTGGGCTGTTTTCCATGCGCACTGCAAAAACGTAGGCGCTTGGGCCATGGCGTTTGAGCACCGCGGCGATGGGGCCGCTTTCCAACAGCCGGGCCCGCTCGGCATCGCTTGTGCTGGCCTCGCAGGTTACGGTGACGCCATCAGGAATGGCCGGGCTGTTGAGCACGGGGGCTAGCTCACGGATTTGGCGGTTCACAGCGGCCACGGCCTGGGCCATTTCCGCATCGGCCAAGAGGCCTGCTTCGATGAACTCCGGCTCGAACTGGTGGCAAAAGTAGATGAGGCCCTGCGAGCCGTGCACCAAAGACATCCACACCTCGGCCTTGACCTGCTGCGGGGTGGGTTTGACCTTGACGTTACTGATCCGCGTGCATTCGATGCAGTTCCAGACCACTTTCTTCCCCGCGCTCCAGCGGCGGAGGCGTTCCACGCCCCGGGCCACGTACCACAGCTTGCCGGCCACGGCCGGCCGGTCGTGCACCGCCGGATAAATGTCGAACGACACAATGTCGCACCCCTTGATGTACTCGGGATAATCCTCGGGGTGATTGGTGCGAACCCCCCGGCCATACCAGCCATCCCAGGCCACGCCCTGGCCCAGGTTCAACAGCACCGGGCGCGTGGGGTCCTTGCTGCGGATCCGCCGGTAATCGGCGGCGATCTTTTCCGGCGGGATGGGAGGGCCGTAGATCCTCCCCTTGCTCTTGCCCGTACCCATGGGCTGGGCATTGTCCGGCTCGTCGCCGTGCATCCAGCCCACGATGAGTTTCTCGTCAAGATGTTCCAGGGCGAACCGGTTCTGATCGCAGATCACCGGCATTTGGTGCTTGCGGAGTTCGGCGATCTGCTCTTCGGTCGGCCCGCGCCACAGGCCCACGTACAGGTTGATGCCCAGGGCTTTGTACTTGCCGGCATTCTTCGGATGCTGGAGCCAGACGGCGATGGGGAAATACAAGTCGGCGGCCGGCGGCCCGTTCTTCCATGCGCCATACGGCGAAGCGCCCGCCGTGCCCGTCGGCGTGTCCGCCCCCCATGTCCCAGCGACTGGGCCGATGGTCAAGAACAACGCTGGCACCACGAGAGCACAAAAGATGGCACGGCGTGCAACGCCAACGCGGCTGGGGGCTGCCCGCAGGGGCGATCCGTGGGACACCTGGCAAAACATGAACATGACGGCAACTCCACAAGGGTTTGGTCCCCGGATGGGTCAGCCGCGGCGGCCGGGTGAACCGACCCCGGCGGAAGCGATGGCCGCGGCCGGCGCTATGCCGCCGACTTTCGCCTGGGGGGCCTGGCGGCCGGTTTCAATCGCTTCAGCCAGGGCGAGCCGTCCGACGGTTCAGGGCCGCCCCATCTGTACAAGCGGTTTTTCGCTGGCGGGGCCACCCTGCCAATCTTCGCGGGCACTGCCCATCCTTCGGGGCAAAACGTTCATTGGCGCGAGATCAGACGGAAGTCCAATCCCAGCACCAGGATGACCAGCCCCAAGATGAACACGAGGCCCAGCCACGTCAAGATGGTCTGCACCCGTTCGTTGGGTGGGCGGCGGGCGATGGCTTCGTAGGTCAGAAACACCAAATGGCCGCCGTCCAATACAGGAATGGGCAGGATATTGAGCACGGCCAGATTGGCCCCGATCAGTGTCAGGAAGATCAACAGGTCGGCCAATCCTTTGGTGGCCGAGTGATAAGCCGCCTGGGCGATGGTGACCGGCCCGCCCATCGCCCGGAACGAAACCTGCTGCGATCCCAGTTTTTGCAGGAATCGGACGACCATCAACAAGGCATCGAGGGTTTCGCGCCCGCCCAGGCGGAGGGCTTCGGCCCAACTGCCCGCCCGGACCACCGTCCAATTGGCTTGAAACCGCAAGCCGCGTTCGGGCAGAAACCAGGCGTGTGTGGGCGCCGGGCGGAGTTCTGCTATCTGGCCATTGGCCAGGGTCAAGCGCACACGGGTCTCCGGCAGGCTCGACTGGAGCAAATAGGCGGCAAAGAAAGGCCAGCTCACCTTGTGCTTTTCGAAGTCGATATGCGTTTCTTCCCGATCGAGCCATTTGAGGCGATCGGCGTAACCCATGGCCCGCAGGGTGTCGGCCGAGGGGGGAAGGATGTCGGCCTGGACGACCACCTCGCCGGGCCGCAGGCCGGCGGCTTCGGCCGGACTGCCCGGTTCGACCGCTTCGATCTGCCGGGTGACCTCGAACGCGATGCCCAATGCCGGGGCGGACATCGGGCTCTTCTCGCGAAACGGCGTCTCGAACCAATCCGGCGTGCGCAGGGTGGCTTCGATGCGCTTCTCCTGGGTTCCGCGGCGCACGGTCAGTTCCACGCGCGGCCGGTCCGCGGCGCGGCGGCGGAGGCGTTCGGCCAGGGTCAAAGGATCGCCCGGCGGCTGGCCGTCGATGGCCACCAGCACGTCGCCCGGCAGCAGGCCGGCCTGGGCGGCCGGCGAGTCCTTCTGCACCGCCACGATGGGCCCCATGCCCATCACCAGCCCAAGGCCCAAAGCCGGCTGCGGCGGCAGTTTCACGGACACGCGGGTCGCCTCCTCGGCCACCGCCCCGGTTTTTTCGTCCTTCTGCCGGCGCTCGACCACCAGTTCCACCGGGCGGTCCGGGTGCAACGCCAGTTGGCGATGCAAATCGGCATAGGTCCGCACGGGTACGCCATCGACCTGGACCACCACATCGCCGCCGGCCAGAGGGGGCTTGGCGCCAGCCGCCACCGTCCCGGGATCGGCAGGCAATCGCCGGTCCAGGCTGGGGACCAGCGGGCTGGTGATGCCGATGGTCGGCGCCAACCCCAGCCGGTCGGGAAACACTCGGACCGTAAAAGGTTCGGCCACGCCCGGGCGCTGAACCGTCAGCGGCACACCGTGCTCGATATCGCCCAGGCTGATGCGGTGCTGGAGGTCCAGAAAGCGGTTGGCGGGCTTATCGCCGATGGCCACGATTTGGTCCCCGGGTTTCAGCCCTTCGTGCCAGGCCGCCTCGCCCGGTGCCACCGCCCCTACCCCGCAGGCATTCTGAAAGACCCCCAGCCCATAGGCTAACACCCCCGTCACCAGGGCGAACACCACGTTCATCACCACGCCCGCGGAGATGATGGCCATGCGCTTGGGCACACTTTGGGCCAGGTAGCTTCGGGGATCGAACAGGGCCCGCTGGGCTTCGGCCAGGTGGAGGGCGGCTTCGTCTGAGGTGGCGTTGGGCTGCGGGGGACTTTCTTTGTCGGCCGCAGTGGGGCTGGCCGCGGTCTCTGCCTGCCGGGCCCGCTCGACCTCCTCGCGGAGCTTGGCCGGGTTATCTTCCTGCCCCAGCATCTTCACGTAACCGCCC
>JBBIQF010000549.1:0-4366 GCA_037442445.1 Planctomycetaceae bacterium | reverse complement strand
GCCGGCATTGATCCCGCCGCCGGATCGAGCACGTCGGGCCGCTTTTGGCAAGCACGCCTGAACCGGCCCGGCCCCTTGCAGCGGCCGGCACTCTCGCAAACGAAGCGCCCGCCGGCGGTGTGCCGGGCGTCTCCCCCCTTGCACCGGCTGGAATTCTTGGCATGATGGCACGTTCCGGGGGACGGACCCGGTTGCGTGCGGCCTATTCACTCCTTCTTTGGCGAGGAGGTGCAGTGTGATGCTCCCAGAGCAAACACGTCTTTCGCGGCGGCAGTTGCTGCGAGGCGCACTCGGGGCCAGCGCCGCGCTGGCGGTTCCGTATTTCCTGCCCGCCTCGGCACTGGGGCGCAACGGCATCGTCGCGCCCAGCCAGCGCGTCATTCTGGGCGGCTTGGGCATCGGCGGCCGGGGTTCCTATGTGCTGGGCTGCTTCTTGAACGAGCCGGACGTGCGGGTCGTGGCCGTGTGCGATGTACGGGCCGATCGCCGCCAGCGGACCAAGAACCAGGTGGATAGCAAGTACGGCGACGGGAAGTGCGTGGTGTACCGCGACTTCCGCGAACTGTTGGACCGGCCCGATATCGACGCCGTGCTTATCACCACGGGATCCAACTGGCACGCGCTGTTGTCGATCTACTCGGCCAAGGCGGGCAAGGATGTGTATTGCGAGAAGCCGTGCACCAAGACCATCGCCGAGAGCCTGGCGCTGGCCGAGACCTTCCGCCGCACCGGCCGCATCTTCCAGGGCGGCATGCAGCGCCGCAACCTCCCCCATTTCGAGTTCGCGGTGCAACTGGCGCGGCAGGGCAAACTCGGCAAACTCCAGGCCGTCCACGCGCATCCCGGCGGCATGGGCACCGGCACCAGCGGCTGGGCTCCCCCTGAGCCCGAACCCCCGAAAGACGAAGTGGACTGGGACCTCTACCTGGGCCCCGCCGCCTGGCGGCCGTTCAATCGCGGGCTGCTCAACTCCGGCTTCGAGAAGGGGGGCGGCATGGTGGGCGGCGGCGTGCTGGAATGGGGCTCGCACTGCGTCGATCTGTGCCAGTGGGCCAACTCGGCCGACGATACCGCACCCGTCGAATACCACCCGGTGGTCAACGACCAGGCGGTGGCCTTCTACGCCAACGGCGTGAAGCTGGTGATGCGCAACGATGGCTGGCTGCCGCTGGGCTCCTGCCCGGTGCGGTTCGAGGGGGATGCCGGCTGGGTCGAGACCGGCGACAGCGGCAAACTGGCGCTCAGCTCGCCGGCCCTTTTGGCAGGGCGCAAGGTGGCCGAAATCCCCGGCTATCCCGCCACCTTCCACGTGCGCGACTTCCTCAACTGCGTGAAGTCACGCAAGCAGCCGCGGGCCAACGCCGACGTGGCGTGCCAATCGCACATCGCCTGCCACGCGGCCAATATCGCCATCTTTCTGGGCCGCACGCTCCGCTACGATCCCAAGAAAAACGAGTTCCTCGGCGACGACGAGGCCAACCGGCTTCGCGGCGAAGCCATCCGCGACCCGTGGCGGGTATGAGGCGCCATGCGCGGCGGTGGTCCACGCCGGACGTGGCGTGCCCCTGGTGATCGGCAGAACATCCCCAACAGCACGAGGAAGACGACGATGCGAGCGACGATTGGCTTTTCCATACCGGCCGCGGTGGTGTTGGCAAGCACGCTGTGCGGGGCCATTGCGGCCGAAAGCCCCGACCCAGCGCGGCGCGACAAGGAGCAGAAATACATCGCGGTGTTGCGGTCCGATGCGCCGCCCGCCGAAAAGGCGATCACTTGCAAACATCTGGCCCGATGCGGCAGCCGAGGGGCGGTGCCGGTCTTGGCGCCGCTGTTGTCCGATCCCCAATTGGCCTCGTGGGCGCGGATCGCCCTGGAGGCCATTCCGGACCCGGCCGCCAGCCAGGCGCTGCGCGAGGCGGCGGGAAAACTCCAAGGCCGTTTGCTCATCGGGGTCATCCACTCGCTGGGCGTGCGGCGCGACCCGCAGGCGGTGGGCTTGCTCATCGGCCGGCTGGACGATGCCGATGCGGAGGTGGCTTGTGCCGCGGCGGTCACGTTGGGGCGGATCGGGGGTGCGGAAGCCGCCCGGGCATTGGGCGCGGCCCTGGGTGCGGGGCGGCCGGCCGTGCGCAACGCCGCGGCCGAAGGCTGCATTCTCCTGGCCGAACGCGCCTGGAAAGAAGGCCGCCTGGCGGAGGCCCAAGCCCTCTACGACCAGGTTCGCGCCGCCGCGGTGCCCAAGCAGCGGGTCCTCGAGGCCACACGCGGCGCCATTCTGGTCCGGCAGTCGGCCGGGGTGCCGCTCCTGGCCGAGCTGTTGCAATCTTCCGACAAGGACCACTTCCAACTGGGGCTGCGGGTGGCCCGGGAGCTTTCGGTCCCCGAGGCCAGCGACGCGCTGTTGGCGGCCATCGAGAAGGCCCCGGCCCAGCGCCAAGTGCTCCTGGTGCTGGCCCTGGCCGACCGCCGCGATCCCCGGTCTCTGGGCCCGCTCATGCGGACCGCCGCGTCGGGTCCCCGGGAGGTCCGGCTGGCCGCGCTGGAAGGCCTGCGCCAGGCAGCCACACGGGAAACCGTCCCTACCCTGCTTGCCCTGGCGACGGATGCGGATTCCGAGGTAGCCCAGTCGGCCATCGACGTGCTGGCCGATCTGGACCGCCCCGGGGTGGACGCCCTATTGGCCGCCGAACTTCCCCGGGCCCAGGGCAAGTCCCGCCAGGTGCTCATTGAGCTGGCGGGCCGGCGGAACATCGCCGCGGCCGTGCCCGCCGTCCTTCAGGCCGCCGAGGACCCCGAAAAGTCCGTGCGCCGGGCGGCCTTGACTGCCTTGGGCCACTGCGTGCAGTTTGGCGACTTGCCGGTGCTGGTGCGGCGGGTGGCCAACCCGCCGGCCGACGCCGACGAGGCCAAAGTCGCCTTCGAGGCCCTGCGCATCGCCTGCCAGCGCATGCCGGACCGCGAGGCGTGTGCCCAGCGGCTGGTGGAGGCCCTGGCCAGCGCCCCCGTGCCGGCCCGCTGCCGCCTCCTGGAAGTTCTGGCCGACGTGGGCGGAACCCACGCCCTGAAGGCCGTGGCCGCCGCCACCCAAAACGTCCCCGAACTCCAGGATACCGCCACCCGCCTGCTGGGCGAGTGGATGAGCCTGGATGCCGCGCCGGTGTTGGCCGATCTGGCCCGCTCGGCCACCGACGAACGCTATCATGTGCGGGCGGTCCGCGGCTACATCCGCCTGGCCCGGCAGTTCGACATGCCCGAGCCCCAGCGCGTCGCCATGTGCCGCACCGCGCTGGAAATCGCCCGCCGCGACGTAGACAAGAAACTCGTCCTCGAGGTGCTCCAGCGCTATCCTAGCCTGGAGGGCCTCCGCCTGGTGGTCGAGGCGGGCAAAGCGGCCCCGCTCAAAGACGACGCCGCCGAAGCCGCTCTGGCTATCGCCCAGAAGCTGGGTGCCCGCGGCCCCGACGTGCAGGCCCTGTTGGCCCAGCTCGGGCGCCGGCCCATCCGCCTGGAAATCCTCAAGGCCGAATACGGCGCCCAAGGCAAATATGTGGATGTCACCGCCATCGTCCGGCGGCATGCCCGCGATTTGCCTCTGGTGCTGCTCCCTTCGGAAAACTACAACGCCAGCTTCGGCGGCGATCCGGTGCCCAATGTCGTCAAGGAACTCCGCATCGAGTACCGCATCAACGGCAAACCGGGCAAGGCCACCTTCACCGAAAATGCCACCATCCTCTTGCCCATGCCGCAATAGCCACTGGGGCCCTGGTGCCCGCCGCCTGCAACCGCCAGGCCGGACGAGGCTACCCTTACCCTCGGTGCCGTGGAGGGCCCGCCCCGCCATGGCCGAAAGCGGTTTCGTGCGATAGCCAAGTACCGCGCCCGGGCAACCGATCGCCCTGCCGCGCATCAGGGGGGCCCATTGTATACCGTTTTTTCCAACCCAGAGGCTCGTTATCCGAAGGGTTCTTGCAGGGTCTCGTTGCGGAGAACACAAGCGATGCGTCCCCAACCGTGGATTGCCGCGTTGTTGCTGGTGCTAGGCGTGGGCCAAGTGGCGGCCCCGGCCGAGGGCCCGGCAGCATCCCCACCGGCCAACCCGGACCTGCCCCGCTTTCTGCCCAACGACGGCAACAGCGTATACCCGGCCCGGGGCTTGCTGCGGGCGTGGCCGCCCGGCGGCCCTAAAGAACTCTGGCGGGTCGAAGTCGGCTGGGGCAAAAGCGCGGTGGTCGAGGTGGGCGGCACCGCCTACACGGCCGCCGAGACCGATGGCAAGCAATGGGCCTTGGCCCTGGACCCCCAAAGCGGCGAAACCCGGTGGAAACGCCTCTTGCTACCCAAAGAGAACCGGCACTTCGAGCGGGGG
>JBBIQF010000548.1:0-4398 GCA_037442445.1 Planctomycetaceae bacterium | reverse complement strand
CGCGTTGCACTCCCTCTGGGGAACGGCGTATGACCACACCGGAGCCGATGCGGAGAGGTATTGGAAGGCTGGCGATTTTTCTGGTTTTGGGGCTGGGGATTTCGGGCTGTGCAAGGGCCGCGGAGCCCGGTTCCAGCCAGGATTCTGCTGCTGTTTTCAAGGGGGCCGATACCCGCCGGGTGCTCGGATCGCCCGATCCCTTTCCGCTGGAAGCCGAGCGGGCATTTCCCAAGCTGCGTTTCGAGCGGCCCTTGGAGCTGACCCACGCCGGCGACGGTTCGGGCCGGGTATTCGTGGTCGAGCAGCGGGGCGTGATCCATGTGTTCCCCAACCGGCCGGACGCGGACCGCACAAGTGTCTTTTTGGATATCCGCGATGTGGTTTCGCGGGACGACAACGAGGAAGGGCTGTTGGGGCTGGCCTTCCATCCGCGGTATCCGGAGAATGGGCAGTTTTTCGTGTACTATTCGACCCGGCCGCGGGCCTCGATCGTATCGCGTTTCCGCGTGTCGCCCGACGACCCGAACCGCGCCGACCGCCATTCCGAGGAAATTCTGATGCGCATCCCGCAGCCCTTCGGCAACCATAACGGCGGGAGCATCGAGTTCGGGCCCGATGGCTACCTGTACATCGGCCTGGGCGACGGCGGGGCGGCCAACGACCCGTTCGGCAATGGGCAGAACCTGAAGACCCTCTTGGGAAAAATCCTGCGGATCGATGTGGACCACCGCGATCCGGGCCTGGCGTATGCCATCCCTAAAGACAACCCCTTTGCCGGGCGCAACGACGGCACCCGCGGCGAGATTTGGGCCTACGGGCTGCGCAACGTGTGGCGGCTGGCGTTCGACCGGGCCACCGGCGACCTGTGGGCCGGCGATGTGGGCCAGAACCGCTACGAGGAAATCGACCTCATCGTGCGCGGCGGCAACTACGGTTGGAAGCTCCGCGAGGGCTTTCACCCCTTCGAGCCGAATGCCCCGCAAACCGGCGACGTGCTCATCGACCCCCTAGTCGAGTACTTCCGCCACGAGGGACTTTCGGTCACCGGCGGCCGGGTGTACCGGGGCACGCGCCTGCCGGAGTTCCAGGGCGCCTACTTCTACTGCGATTATGTGACGGGAAACGTGTGGGCCCTGCGGCTCGACAGCCGCAAGCGCCTGGCCGATAGCCGCAAAGTCGCCCGCACCGGCCTCAATATCAGCGCCTTCGGCGAAGATGAGCGAAGCGAGCTGTACTTTACGGCGTTTGACGGCTACGTGTACCGGTTCCGCCGGCGGCCGGGCGACCTGGCGGCCATGGCGGCCGCCTTTCCCCGCCGGCTGTCGCAGACCGGCATGTTCCGCGACACCGCCGGCCTGGCGCCTGCCGAAGGGCTGCTCCCTTACGACGTGAACGTCCCCTTGTGGTCTGACGGGGCCATGAAGCAGCGCTATCTGGCACTACCGCGAGCCAGGAGCGTCCGCTTCGACCCCACCGGCGCGTGGCAGTTCCCCGAAGGCACCGTGCTGGTGAAGACGTTCTTTCTGCCTGCCACACTCGAGGCGGCCCAGCGCCCGGCCCGCGCAGTCTCGGCAGCCGAACTGGCCGACCCGCACAAGTGGCGGCGCTTGGAGACCCGGTTGCTAGTGCACAGCCCCGAAGGCTGGCAGGGCTACACCTACGTGTGGAACGATGCCCAGACCGATGCCGAATTGCTCGACGGGGCCAAGACGGTGGAAGTGCCCGTGCCCTCGCCGAAGGGCCAGGAGGTGTACTCGTGGTATTTTCCGAGCCGGTCCGACTGCATGGCCTGCCACACGCCCGCGGCCGGGTTCGTGCTGGGGCTGAACACCCGGCAGCTCAATCGCCCCGCCGTGGGCAGCGAGGCTCCATCCGCGAGCGGCACCAGGGCTGCCGAGGCTCAGACCGCAGCCGGCCAGGCCTCGGCCGCGCCCAACCAGATCGCCTTGTGGCGTCAATTGGGCGTGTTTGCCGCCCCGCCGCGCGGCACGCCCCAATCGTGGGAGGCGTATCCCGACTGGTTCACCGCCCCGGCCCAGACCGCCTCGGCCCGCCAAACCCTGGTTCGCGCCTATCTGGATGCCAACTGCGCGATGTGCCACGTGCCAACGGGGATTGTGGGGCGGCCCGACTTCCGCTTCCACACGCCGCTGGAGCGGGCGCAGCTCATTGAGGCCAACCCCGGCCAGGGGCGCATCGGGCCGGCTTCCAGCAAACTCGTCCGGCCGGGCGACCCCGAGGCGAGCGAGCTGTGGCACCGGCTCCGCACGCGGGGGCCGCGGCAAATGCCGCCGCTGGCCAGCAACCGGGCCGACACGCACGCCCTGGACCTGGTCCGCCAATGGATTATGGACCTGAAAAACGCCCCGATAGCCTCGCCCGGCAGGCGTAAATAGTGCCCGGCGCCACGGCCGCTCTATAAAGGGATGTCGCGAAACCGAAGAGGAGAGCGGCTGTCTCTATCCAGGTCTTGGCTTACGAACTCAGCCATGGGGGCAGGGCGCCGGCCGGGGGCAATCGCACGATGGTGGCCTGGGTTACGCCGGGCACTTTGAGGATTTCGGCCAGGGCTTCGGCCGGCGGGACGCTATCGAGGGCCAGCACGCCGATGGCCTCCCCCCCCGGCTTGTCCGTGGCCCGGCCCACCGACATCTGCGCGATATTGACCTGATGCCGGCCGAACCCCGTCCCCACCTGCCCCACCCACCGCAGGCGCCCGTCCACGTAGGTCCCGACGAGGAGCGCGCCGAGGGTCCCGGCCCTCCCGCCCCGGCCCGGCGTCCACCCCAGGATCACGCAGTCCTGCCGGTTGCGCAGCTTGATCTTCCTCCAGTCGGGGCTGCGCCGGCCCGGCCGGTAGGGGCTGCCCAGGCGCTTCGCCATCACGCCTTCGAGGCCCAGCTCCCTCGCACCCTCCACGAAGGTCCGCCCCTCGCCGTCGACGAAGTAGGTGAGGTCCAGGCGGCCCGGGTCTCGCTCCACCACCGCCTCCAGCAGCGCCCGCCGGTCCTCCAGGGGGGCCGCCGTGAGGTCCCGCCCGTCCAGGAACAGCAGGTCGAAGGCGACCAGGGTGACGGGCACCCGTCTCCGGGCCCGCTCCACCTCTCTGGGGTTCGTCAGGTTCATCCGCTCCTGGAGGCGCTCGAAGGAGGTCCGTCCCTCCTCGTCCACGGCCACCACCTCGGCGTCGAGGACGGCGTTTACCTGGTTCACGCGCTCGTGGAGGGCCTGCAGCTCCGGGTACTGGGGGGTGAGGTCGCGGCCCGTCCTGGAGACCAGGCGGGTGGCGTCGGTGGCGAGGTAGGCCAGGGCCCGGATCCCGTCGAGCTTGGGCTCGAAGCGCCAGCGGGGGTCGTCGAAGGGCTCCCCACCGGCCTCGGCGAGCATGGGCTGGAAGGCCGGGGGCGGGGCGACGAGCGGCGCCTCCTGCCGGCCGGCCAGGAACACCAGCCAGTCCGCCCGGGCCCGCACCAGGTGGTACTCGAGCCCCCGGTAGCGCCGGCCGTGGAGGCGGACGGTCACCTTGTCCTCGGTCCACCCCCGGGCCTCGTAGGTGCCGTGGTCGAAGATGCGGACCTCCCCGGCCCCGTACTGTCCCTCGGGGATCGTGCCCTCGAAGGTGGCGTACTCCAGGGGGTGGTCCTCGGTGCGCACCGCGAGTCGGCGCTCGCGGGGCGCCGTCGGCAGCCCCCGGGGGACGGCCCAGGAGGCCAGGACGCCGTCCCGCTCCAGGCGGAGGTCGTAGTGGAGGCGGGTGGCGCGGTGCTTGTGGATGACGAAGGCGTCGCCCCTGCCACCGGCGCCCCCCGGTGGCGGCTCGGGGGTGGCGGCGAAGTCCCGCCGGGCCACGTACTCGCGGAGGTCCGGCCCGCGTCCCCGGGCCGCCCCGCGGGCCCTGGGGCTGGATCCCCCGACCCCCAGGGCCTCCAGGGCTGCCGAGATGTCCTGGGGCCGCTCCCGCACGCGGGCGAAGAGGTCCCCCACCCGGGCCACCCGCTCCCAGATGGTGTCGATGCGGAAGTCCTGGGGCGTGAAGCCGCCCTCCTCGACCTCCTCCCAGGACAGCGGCATCGAGACGGGGGCTCCGCGCTCCGGTCGCACCGAGTAGACGGCGACGAGGTTGGCTCCCTCCCGGTTCATGGCGGCGTCGATGTAGACCTTGCCCGCCCGCTCCTCCACCCGCCGGGCCAGGGTCACCCGCTCCGGATCGGCCCTGGCGATGAGCCGGGCGGCCCGGGCGACCAACTCCCGGGCCTGGCCGTAGGTGAAGCCGGGGGTGAGGGGCACGAGGACCTGCAGCCCGGTGGCGCCGCTCGTCTTCGGGTGCCCCTCGAGGCCGAGCCCCTGCAGGACCACCCGGACGTGGCGGGCCACCGCCAGGACGTCCTCGAAGGTGAC
>JBBIQF010000547.1:0-4473 GCA_037442445.1 Planctomycetaceae bacterium | reverse complement strand
GGTGGAGGGCCACGCTCTGTCGTGGCCGAGGCATTGCGTGTTGGCCGGTAACGTCCCGAGCGGTGAACGGTTGCCATTGCCCGGTGCCCCCACCCTGGCGCCGGCCTGCCGCAGGCCGAGCGGTACCATGCCCTGCGCCGCACGAGTGGCAGGGCGTTCGCGTGCTTGTGCCCCTGGGCATACAATACCGGAGAATTGCGGCAGCATTGGTCCGGCGTGGTGTCGCACAGTACGGAGGAACCGCGGGTGTATATCGGCCCGACGCTAATCGAGGACACTTTTGCGGAAGCCTTCCGCATGCGTTTTGCCCGGATCATCATCACCGCCGGGGAGGCGTACTGGGCCGACGTGGCCGGGCGCGAAGCGACCGGCGACGCCGCTTCGATCATCGCCTGCGACTGTGAAGCCGGCATCGAGCGGGTGCTGGGTGTGGAGGAGACGCCGGACGGCCGGCCGGGGGTGGCCGTCCTCTTTTTCGGCCGATCCACCGAATCGCTGGTCCAGGCCGTACCGCGGCGCGTCGGGCAATGCGTGATGACCTGTGCCACGACTGCCGTGTTCGACGGCCTGCCCCAGGCCCGCGAAGAGCGAATCCCCTTGGGCAAGCACATCCGTTTTTTCGGCGATGGGTTTCAGAAGAGCAAGCGGATTGCCGGCCGGCGCTACTGGCGCGTGCCGGTGATGGATGGCGAGTTCTTGGTCGAGGAATGGGCCGGGGTGGGCAAGGGTGTGGCGGGCGGCAACCTCATCCTTCAAGCGGCCGATGCCGCGACGGGTTTGGCCGCCGCGCGCAGGGCCGTCGAAGCCGCCGCAGGGCTGCCGGGCGTGATCGCCCCGTTTCCCGGCGGCGTGGTGCGCAGCGGCAGCAAGGTCGGCTCGCGCTATAAGAAACTCATCGCCTCGACCAACGATGCCTATTGCCCCACGCTCCGCGGCCGCACCGAAACCCGCTTGCACCCCGAGGCCCACTGCGCCTATGAAATCGTCTTCGACGGGGTGGACGAGGCGAGCGTCGCCGCCGCCATGCGGGCCGCCATCCTCGCTGCCGCCGGGCCCGGGGTATTGAAGATCGGCGCCGGCAACTACGGCGGCCGGCTGGGCAAGTTCCACTTCCATCTCCGCACGCTCTTGGACACACAACCGCCGCAAGCCGTGTGCCGGTGACCACTCCGTCGGCGAGGGCGATACGGTGTCCAGGCGATGCCCAAGGCCCGGCTTCGAATCACACGCCTGGCTCCACGGGCGATTGCAAGAGCACTTCGTCGGGCACATGGGCCAGGTCCGGAGCCGTCCAGCGTGCCCCGGCGGCCGCCAGCTCTTGGGCGGAAAAGCTGGTGGTCAGCCCCAGGCAGGCCGCCCCTGCCCTGGCGGCCGCCACCACGCCGTTCGGGGCGTCCTCGACCACCAGGCACTCGGCCGGTGCAAGCCCGAGGCGGCCAATCGCCAAGAGAAAAATCTCCGGGTCCGGTTTCTTGTGCACGACCTCCAGCCCGTTGACGGTTACGTCAAAACGGTCGGCCCCCAGACCGA
The DNA here is from genome assembly GCA_037442445.1 of Planctomycetaceae bacterium. Classification (GTDB taxonomy): domain Bacteria; phylum Planctomycetota; class Planctomycetia; order Pirellulales; family Thermoguttaceae; genus JANLFZ01. Next base: position 2,943 of record JBBIQF010000547.1, on the reverse strand, counting down.
TCTCCCGCAGGTTGCCCCGCATCTTCACCTCGTCGGCGCTGGTGGCCACGGCCAGTTTCATGCCCAGGCCGCGGCAGCGGGCCAGAAACTCGTGCACGCCGGCCAGAGGCCGCAGCCGGCCGCGGATCAGCTCCAGGTAAATCTCGTAGGTCCGCCGCTTGTCCGATTCCAGGTCCAGCGAGATGCCGTATTTCTCGGCCACGCCGCCCAGATACCGGTTTTCGCCCGCACCCACAAAGGGCACGAAGTCTTCCGGCCGGACCGCAACCCCATACCGCTCGCGGAACATGCAGCAGGCCGCCTCGCAGATGAAAGGCTCGGAATCGCAGAGCACTCCATCCATGTCGAAGACCACCCCGCGGAACCTGGGCACAAGGCTGGCGCTTGGCATCGGCATTTCTTGAACCACGGCAACGGACATGCGGCCGGCCGCCAGGGGCCTTTCAAAGCACCTCGGGTCGAACACGGCACCAAAACCGTACCGGCTGGGCCGGCAGACTGCAAGCGCAGGCGTTCCGGCACCGGGGGGAAAGCCGGGGCCGCCGGCCTGACCGCAAACCGCGATTTCGGCTAGAATAGCCGGTAAGAAGGAGCCAAGGGCGATGCAAGGTTACGTGCGGGCCGACGGCCGCAAAGGCATTCGCAACTACGTGGCGGTGGCGTATCTGGTGGAATGCGCGCACCATGTGGCGCGGGAGATCGCCTTGCCGTTTCGCCAGCAGGGGGTGCACTTGATCGGGTTTCCGGGGTGTTTTCCCAACGCCTATGCGTGGCGGGTGATGCGGCAGGTGTGCACCCATCCCAACACGGGGGCGGTGCTGTTGGTCTCGCTGGGGTGCGAGAGTTTCGATCGGCGGAGCCTGGATGAGGCGGTCCGCGCGTCGGGCCGGCCCGTCGAGACCCTGGTCATCCAAGAGTCGGGCGGCACGCTGCCCAGCATCGAGCGGGGGCAGACTTGGGTCCGCCAGGCGCTGGAAGCCCTCCGCAGCACGCCGCGGGCGGCGATGTCGCCGGCCGAGTTGGTCGTGGGCACCATTTGCGGCGGCTCCGACGCCACCAGCGGCCTGAGCGCCAACCCGGCCGCAGGCCGCGCCTTCGACCTCTTGGTCCAAGAAGGGGCCGCCTGCATCTTCGAGGAGACGGGCGAGTTGATCGGGTGCGAGCAATGGATGGCCCAGCGCGCAGCCACCCCGGCCTTGGGCCAGGCGATCGTGGCCTGCGTGGAAAAGGCGGCCCGCTACTACCGCACCCTGGGCCATAGCAGCTTCGCCCCCGGCAATGCCGAAGGCGGCCTGACGACCATCGAAGAGAAATCGCTGGGCGCCTATTCCAAGAGCGGCAAGTCGCCTATTGCGGGCCTCCTCAAGCCGGGCGACGTTCCCCCGCGCGGCGGGCTGTACCTGTTGGATGTGGTGCCGGACGGCGAAGTGCGCTTCGGCTTTCCCAATATCTCCGACAATGCCGAAATCGTCGAGCTGATCGCCTGCGGCTGCCACGTCATCCTGTTTACCACGGGGCGAGGTTCGGTGGTGGGCTCGGCCATCGCGCCGGTCATCAAAATCTGCGCGAATCCCGAGACGTTTCGCCGCCTGGCTGGCGACATGGATATCGATGCCGGTGCCATTCTGGAAGGCCGCGCCACGCTGGACGAGGTGGGCCGGCAAATCTACCAGCGGGTGTTGGACGTGGCCGGCGGAGCGCCGACCGCCTCGGAACGCCTGGGGCATCAGGAGTTCATCCTGACCTACAAATGGTTCGAGCCATTAGGCCCGGCGTGCTTGCCGGGGTGAAGCCGTGTCGCTGCCGTGGTTCCTGCGAAACATGATTCAGAATCTGGCCGCCGCCCGCATCCGCCAGGCCGTGATGACGGCGGCCGAGACGCAGATCGCCCAGGCGGCAAAGTCGGCGGCCGAGGACACCGCAACCGGTGCCCAGCCATGCCACGCGGCCATTCTATTCGCCTTAGGCGAGGAAGCGGGCGGGCTGGATGACCGGCTGGAGGATTTTAGGGTCCTGCGCGGGGCGGGTTTCCAGGTACACTTGGGCCGCCTCAAAGGGCGCCGCCTGGTGGTGGGCATCTCGGGGGCGGGGCAGCAGCCGGCGGCCCGAGCCGCCGCCGCTATCCTCCAGGCCTACCGCCCGCCCCTGGTGGTCTCCGCAGGCTTTTGCGGCGGGCTCGATCCGCAATTGCGGCGCCACGATCTCCTGGTGGCCCAGGAAGTTCAAAATGCCCAAGGGCAGACGGTCCAGGTGGGCTGCGAGCTGGACCTTTCGGCCATGCGGTTGCGGGGCAAGGTCCACATGGGCCGGCTGATCACCGTGGACCAGCCGGTACGCACCCCGGCGGCCAAGCGGGCCCTGGGCCAGCAGTCGGGGGCCTTGGCCGTGGATATGGAGAGCTTTGCGGTGGCCCAACTCTGCCAGAGCGAAGGCGTCGCCTGCCGGGTCTTCCGTGTGGTCAGCGACGCGGTGGACGACCCGTTGCCCCGCGAGGTGGCCGGCTTGGTCCGCCAGAAGACCACGGCCGCCCGGCTCGGGGCCGCCCTGGCTTCCGTGTGGAATCGCCCCGGCAGCTTGAAGGACCTCTACCGGCTGAAAGAGAACGCCCTGATCGCCTCGGACCGGCTGGCCGACTTGCTGACCGAGGCTATCGGGCAACTCTGCCCGTTGCCACCGGCCAGCGCGGAATGCGGATAGCGCGGCGTGGCCCTGCGGCGGGCCACTCACGGCTTGGGCGGTTCGGCCGCAGGAAGGGCATTCCACCGTGCCGAGCGATGCGTCTGGACGCCTTCCGGGGTGGCACGCAGTATCAGTGCCGCCGCCCCGGGCGTTTCATCCACCAGGCGGAGGCCCCGCTGCGGCCCCAGCACGCTGACGGCGGTCGAAAGGCCGTCGGCCGTCATGCCATCGCCGGCGACCACCGTGACCGTCATGTGATCCACC
>JBBIQF010000546.1:0-4479 GCA_037442445.1 Planctomycetaceae bacterium | reverse complement strand
GCACCGGGCCCTTACGGGCCCGGCTCGGGGGCCCGGCTCGTGGCCCGGCTTGGGGGCCTAGCGGCCGCGCCCGGCGTCCAGCCATTTTTCCCCAAGATCCGGTGCTCGGGAGCCGGAAGCGATCCACTTGGGATACTCTCTAAACTCAAGCGGTTACGAGGAATAGAGCAATTGCACAAGATAGGCAAGGCCACCCCTTGCAATTCCCTGCTCGCCAAGTATGCTGAGGCCGCCCGGTGAGCGACCGGCGTGGCAGGCCCTTGGAACCTCTCGGGGGCCATGGTGGTGCAACGGTCGCGGGCCTGCATCCCCCAATTTGGCCGGTAAGTTTCGCACCTGATCACCTGCGACCCATGCACCCCGTGATTACCCCCTTTACGATCGTTGCGGCTTGGATGGTCATTGGCCCCGAGGCGTCGCACCTTGCCCCCGCTTCGCAACCCAGCCCCATCGTATACACGGGGGCACGCCCGGTCACCCAGGCCGACCCGCTGAATCCCGAAGGGGTGGAGCTTATCCCCGTCGAGAAAGAACTGGCCGAGCGGACCAATGCCGAGCGGGTGCGGTACGGGTTGCCGCCTTTGGTGGTGGACCGGGGGCTGATGGAATCGGCCCGGGCCCACTGTGCGTGGATGACGCACAACTATGCGCTCCAGCACACCCGGCTGGCCGTAGCCGAGAACATTGCCATGGGCCAACAGACCAGCGAGGAGGCGGTCCGATCGTGGATGAGCTCGCCTGGGCATCGCGCCAACATCCTCAATCCGCGACACCGGCGCCTGGGCGTTGCAGCCTATCGCACTCCGCAGGGGACGGTGTTCTGGTGCCAGCAGTTCATGCCCTAGCGTGCCCGGTGCGCAGGGCGCCCGGCGGGTGGCGAGCAACCCGGGGTGGCCGGTGGCGCAAACGGTCTTGATCTTGGGCGCGAGCGTGCGGGCCGCGGCCCAATCGGCGGTGCGGGCAGGTTTCGCCCCCTGGGCAGCCGACGTGTTCGCCGACGCCGATTTGTGTGCAGTGGCCGACGCCCGGCGGGTACAGGATTATCCCGAGGGGCTTGCTACGGCAGCGGCGAGGGCCCCGCTGGCACCGTGGATGTACACCGGCGCTTTGGAAAACCGGCCGGAGTTGGTCCAGCGCATCGCCGCCGAGCGCCCCCTGTGGGGCAACCCGGCCGATGTGTTGCGCGAGGTCCGCGATCCCTGGCGAGTCAGGCGTGTGTTGGTTGGCGCGGGGATCGCCTGCCCGCGGCTAGCGGCTACGGCCGAGGGACTACCGGCCGACGGTTCCTGGTTATGCAAGCCCCTTCGGGGCAGCGGTGGAGCGGGCATTTTCGCTTGGCGGGGGAAGTGGCGATCGCAGTCTGCCGGCAGCGTGCCCCCAGAGGCTCCCGTCAAGGCCGGCGCAAGGCCAGTGCCTGCCCCGGGCCGGGTGTACTTCCAAGAGCGGATTCGCGGCAAGGCGTGTTCGGCGGCCTATGTGGGAGCCGCCGGGCGGGCCGTCCTGGTGGGCATTACCCGCCAGCTTGTGGGCACGCGGTGGGCGCACGCCCGGCCGTTCCATTATGCGGGAACACTCGGCTCCATACCGGCAGCCGGGCCGCTTGTGGAGCAATTCCAGCGGATCGGCCGGGTGCTGGCCGAGGAGTTCGGGCTGGTCGGCGTTTTCGGAGTGGATGCGGTGGTGGCTGGCGGCCGGGTGTGGCCCGTGGAAGTCAACCCCCGCTGGACCGCTTCGCTGGAGGTGCTGGAGCGGGCCTGGGCCGTGCCGGTGTTCGCCTGGCATGCCGCGGCATGTTCGGGCAATGCTTTGCCTGAAAGGCAAGCCGCGGGCCTGCGGCCGCCACGGTGCGTGGGCAAGGCCATTCTGTTTGCGCCCGGCGAGGTCAACGTGACGGAGGCTTTTGCCCGGTGGGCACGGCCGATGTGGGCGGGCCGAGACCGGCCCGAACTGGCCGACGTGCCGGCCCCGGGCACGCGCATCCTGCCCGGCCGGCCTGTGCTGACCGTTTTTGCCGAAGGGGCAAGCCAAGCCGCGGTGCTGCGCGACTTGGCTCGCCGCCTGGCCGAGGTCGAAGCCCGGCTTACTTCGCCGTCGCCCGACTGGGCCGCTCGGCCGGAATGGTGATCCGCACGGGCAGCCCCGTCTCCGGTGCGATCCAGAGATTGGTCACGGTGTACTCCAGCACCAGGGGCTTGGCGGGCGCGGGGGTGGTGACTTTGACCAAGGTGGTGGTGCGGGCGGGCAGGGTGGCCGTTTGCGGGCCGAGTTGCCCGGTGCGCTGGAGCACGAAATCGGCGTCCGAAAGGTTCCGCACGGTGAAGAACACGGCGTCTTTGGTCCGCAGGTGCGGCGGATTGACTTGGATCGAGGCGCCAAACAGCGGCTCCAGCCATTCCTTGCGCCCGATGAGCCGGTCCTTGTACCACACCGCGGTGCGCCCGGCGAGCAAGGCCTCTTTCACCCCTTCGGGCGTGCGCTCTTTGGCGAACAAGAGGGTCAGGGTGCGGTGGTTGGCCGGCTCGTTCTTTTCGCGCAAGTCCGGGTCGTGGATATCGCTGTTGCCCAGCATGGTGAGGTTCTTTTCCAGGCACCAGCGGTGGGCATCGGGATAGTATTCGTCGCCGTTGCATACCTCCATGCCTTGGAACCACTTGTTCTGGAACATGGTGGTATGGACATCGAGCCAGCGCCCCTTCTCGGGACCTTTCCAGCCCTGGTGGTTCCAGAAGACGAAGGCCCCCTGCTGGTTGGCCCGCTGGATGGCATCGAGGAACTCGGGGGTGTCGAGGGCGGCCTGGTCCGTGAGAAAGATGGCGTTGAAATGGCCGGGGGGGGTGTCGCGGGTGATCTCCGACCCGCGCACGAACACGAGGTTGGCCTGGCGGGCTGCCCCGGCCGCCAGGTCGCACGACCGGGCGTGCCGGGTGGGCACGTCGTCCTTATGGGGTTGGTACTCGATGTGGTCGGTGATGGCGATCACGTCCAGGCCCAGGCGCCACGCTTCCTGCACGCGGACCGTGGGCCAGACCGCCCCGTCCGAGAACACCGTGTGCATGTGCAGGTCGCACTTCAGCGTCTGATAGCCGGCAATATCGGGGAATTGGATTTCGTGCCGAACGCCCTGCGCGGCCAGCGGTCCGGCCAGTACCAAAAGCAACCATAGCGCCAAGACCGGATGTCGGTTTTTCATGATGCGCTCCTCGGGTGTGCAAATCGTTGGTTCGTGTTGCCACAGTGCGGCTTTGCGCCTCCCCGTGCCCAAGCTTCGGCCTGGGAACGGACACGCCTAGCGTGGTTCGGTTCCCTCCGTGCGTTCCATCGGCCGGGAAGACGCGGCGGAGCGCGTCCCTCCAGGCCGTCCATGCGGGTCCATGCTTCCTTGGAGGGCCACGCTCCGTCGTGGCCGGGGCCTCGCGTGTTGGCCGGCGAGGTGATTGTAGCCGCGCCGGACGCCACGGAGATGCCGGACGCGACGGAGCGCGTCCCTCCACTATACCCGCGCTTGCGCGGGGAAGGATGCACGGGGCGAGAATCCCTCCCCGCTCCCGCCCGAACGACGGGTTCCCGAGTCCAGGTTCAGGACCGCGTCTGCCGGAAGATTTCCTGCTTGGGGGGTGCCCCGGCAGCCGAACCCGTCTGTTCCATCACCGTTTGGCGGCGGGCTGCCCGTGTTGCGTGGCGGGCCGGCTGGCCGCGGCCTCGGCCCCGGAGGCGGCCGCCTCGGGCGTGTCGAGGTACTTCTCGGTCAGCCGGGTGCGGTAATGCATGGTGCTTGCCTTGCCGGCAAACCCCACGATCTCCTTATCGATGTCCATCTCGCCCTCCAGGATCTTGCCCGCCGCGATGTCGAACCGCACCCGGCCGCTCGGCTCCCGCTGCACCAACAAGGCCTCCGTGGCCGGGTCGCGGATGGGGGTCAGTACCTGGCTGGACACCCGGATGGTGGCCACGTTGCCGTGGACGCTTTCCAGGGTGAAGCTCTGCTGGATTTTCACTTTCTTGACGGTTCCGTCGTTGCCGGCCAACTCGGATTCGTAGGCGAGCGTCCAGGTTTGGCCCACAGCAACCGGGTCCTGGGGCAATGGCAGGGTGATCTGCCCGTGGCTCTCGGTGCCGGGTTTGGCCTTGAGAATCTGCCGCTTCACAATTTTTCCGAGCGGGTCAAGCGTGATGGCCCACAGAGGCACGCCCACCGATTGGGCAACCTCCTGGAACTCTGGGGGCGGAGTCTTGTCGGTCTGGCTGTTGTAGTGGCGCTCCATGCGGCCGCTGCTTTTCTGCCGCATCTCGACCTGCTCGACGGAGTTCTCGAAGGTCGCGGTGCCCTCGGCATCCACCGCCGTAACGCGCCACACCTTGATCGATTTGGAGTACGTCTCGACGGTCTGGCTGACACCGGCGATGGCGGTCTCGACCCGCGCACGGTGCACGACTTCCCAGCGGAGCGTCTGCCCGGGCTTGAACTTGTACCGCAGAGTG
>JBBIQF010000545.1:2463-4494 GCA_037442445.1 Planctomycetaceae bacterium | reverse complement strand
CTGGCCGCCGGCGCGGGCGAAAAGCTGGCGAAAATCGACGCCCGCACCGTGGAGACCGCTTGCCGCGAACTGGGACTGGTGGAAGTATAAAAAGCGTCGGGCTGCGGCGGGCCTTGCGGGTTTGTGCCCGGCCGGCGACATGTGCAGCCCGCCCGCCTCAAGGCCCATGGGGGCCGCGGGAAGTCTCCGTTTCGCCGTTGCAGCTCCATTTTGCTTTTGTGATGAGTAGCGCCCCTGGCCGACGCCTGGTGATTCTGACCGATGGGTACCGCGACCCGCACACGGCCAAGACGGCCGTGAACGTGATCCGCTACAAGCCGGAAGAGGTCGTAGCCGTGCTGGACCGGGCCGGCGCGGGGCAGACATCGCAGGCCTGGTTAGGCGTCGGGGGCGACATCCCGGTGGTGGGGTCGCTGGACCAGGTCGCCCACGCCACCGCATTGTTGATCGGCATCGCCCCGCCGGGAGGCAAGATACCGCCGCCATGGCGGGCGATCATCCTCGAAGCCATCGATCGCGGCTTGGACGTGATTTCCGGGCTGCACGATTTCTTGAGCGACGATCGCGAGTTTGCCGACGCCGCTTGCCGCCGCGGCGTGCGGCTAGTGGATGTCCGCAAGAACGACGAGCGGGATGTGGCCCACCGCCAAGGCATCCGCGAAGGGTGCCTCCGCATCCAAACGGTGGCCAACGATTGCAGCGTGGGCAAGATGGTCGCCGCGCTGGAGATCGCCCGCGAACTGTGCCGCCGCGGTGTGGACGCCAAGTTCGTGGCCACCGGCCAGACCGGCATCTTGATCGAGGGCGACGGCTGCCCCATCGACCGGGTGATCTCCGATTTCGTCAACGGGGCTGCGGAAAAGCTGGTGCTGGCCAACCAGCATCACCAGGTGCTGGTCATCGAAGGGCAAGGGAGCCTGTTCCACCCCCGCTACTCCTGCGTCACCCTGGGGCTGTTGCACGGGGCATTGCCCGACGGGCTGGTGCTCTGCTACCAGATGGGGCGGCAGACCATCGGCGGGATGGACTTGCCGCTACCTAGCTTGGAACAGACCCGCGATTTTTACGAGGCCGCGGCCCGGATCATGCACCCCTGCCGGGTCATCGGCGTGGCCATCAACGGCTATGGCTACTCCGATGCGGCCGTCGAGGCCGAACGCCAGGCGGTCCGCCGCCGCCTGGGGCTTCCCGCCTGCGACGTGCTGCGGCACGGCCCCGGCGAACTGGTCGATGCGGTCCTCGATCTGAAGCGCCAGTTGGGCAAATAGCAACCAGGCCGCGCGGCGTCATTCCCCCCGATCCGAGCAGCACGCAATGCCCTCCAGCAGGCGCACAATGGCATCTTTGAGGACCGGCTCGGTCGTGGGGGCCACGTGCGACGCACTGGGCTCGTAACCTCCTTCGCGGAAGGCCTGCTCGGTGCAGATGTATCCCGTGCCGAGATCGCCGTAGGCGGCCACCGCCACGTAGGCGCCCGGCTTGATTTCCTGGGCGAACCGCTGGTACTCCAGCATGCACTCGCCGGGCAGATGGAGGATGTGCACCTGGCCCAGCCGGAGGCCGCTCAACTCCAGCGGCTGTTGGGCCCGCGCCGCGAAGGCCAGCCGGCAGGCCGCCCGCACCCGGGCGATCGGGTCGGCCTTGGGGTCGGCGACCAGGGCACGCTCCTTTGCCAGGCGGGATTCGTCGGCCAAGACGGGCAAGACCACCGGCAGCGCCCGCCAGCGAATCCTGCCAGGGGGCATGTATCGCGTGGCCTTGGCCGCCGCCGCCATCCCGGCGTACAGCCGATCGGCCAGTTCGACGCGAGCGGCCGGCCTGCCGTCGTTATATTTGCCCATCGCCACATCGCCCGCGCACCCTGTGAAGTAGATCTGAAAGGCCCCTTCCTCTTTCTCCAGGCGCTGGCGGGCGAACCCCGGCACGTCGGCCGACGCCCGCGCGTCCTGATAGAAGCTCTGCGGGTGGGTGGCGTAGTAGTGCAGGCGCACGATGGGCTTGCCCCCGCGGGCCAGCGTCACGGTGCGAACC
>JBBIQF010000545.1:0-2453 GCA_037442445.1 Planctomycetaceae bacterium | reverse complement strand
CCCAGGGATCGATGAACCCTTCGGGCAGCGCCCGCAGGGCAGGGTCCTTGGTCGCACTCATCCGGCCGTGGAACTTGCCGTCCGGCGTAATGATCCGCCGGTTCGAGGCCACGCGATCCACTTTGGCCTGGCCCCAACCCACGGCATCGACGATCTGGAACTGCGATAGCGATTGGCGCACGGCCTGGGCGAGCCGGTCGGTTACCGCCTCCAGAAACGCGAAGTCCACATACCTGGGCGGATTCGGCGCCTTGTCCAGCAAGCGCTGGGCATCGCCATCGGTATAGGGGGCCGTGTGCTGGTGCACGGTTTGCACCGCCACGCGCGAGATATCGACCCCTGCGGCGGCTGCGATCTTCTCGCGGAACAGGCGGTGCGTCGAATTGGCCAGCCCGCACCAGTCCACCGCGCAGATCACATAGCGCTGGTTATCTTGCTCCAGCACGATTCCCTTGGCCCACAGCGGATCCTCGATGGTGGCCAGCGGCTTGAGCCAGATGATGGGGTGTCCGCCCAACGGCGGGGTCACGTCGCAGCGAAACGTGGCCACGCGAAGCAAAGGGGCCTCTTCGGCCGCAATCGCCGGACAGGCCATGCCCAGCATCGCCGCTGCGGTGGTCCGCAAGAACTCCCGCCGTCCCGAACACGTGCCGCGTATCATCACCTTTCTCCCGCTGGGAATCGAGGTCTCGTCCAACGCCACACCATCAAGCCCCGAGAATAGTCGCCACGAAAGCCCCGGGCAAGCCCCAGGAAAGCCCTGCGCCGGGTGGTGCATTTTTCTGGCTGGCCCAAGCGCCGCGCGGACCACGGGGATGGCGACGTGTTGGGGTACCCTCCGCTTTGGCTGGGCGGGGCGCTGCGAGGTCCGAGCTGGGCGGTTCCGCTTTGGGGTCGTTGGGAAAAGCGCAGTGCTGCGGCTGGATCGGGTACGACTCGGGCATTCAAGAAGCGAGCCACATGGCCGCAGCGATCACAGGCCGTTGAGCTCGCCGACGACCAGTGAAGCATTATGGCCGCCAAACCCGAAGCTATTGGACATCGCGTACCGGATGCGGCGCTGCCGGGCCTCGTTGGGCGTATAGTCCAGGTCGCAGGCTGGGTCGGGCGTCTCGTAATTGATGGTCGGAGGGACCACGCCGTGCCGCAAGGCCAGGACGGTGATCACCAATTCCACGCCGCCGCTGGCCCCCAGCAAGTGCCCCAATTGGCTCTTGGTGCTGGAGATGGCCACTTTGGAAGCGTGCTGGCCGAAGACGGCCTTGACCGCTGCGGTCTCCGCCTGGTCGCCCAGCGGCGTGCTGGTACCGTGGGCATTGATGTAATCGATGTCCTCGGGATTGAGGCCGGCATCGGCCAGGGCCTTGCGCATGGCCTTGGCCGCCCCGACGCCATCCTTTTCCGGCTGGGTGATGTGGCTGGCATCGGCCGAATAACCCACCCCCAGCATCTCGGCGTAGATCCGCGCGCCGCGGGCCCGGGCGTGTTTCAACTCCTCCAGGATCACCAAGCCCGCCCCTTCGCTGAGGACAAAACCATCGCGATCGCGATCGAAAGGCCGGCTGGCCGCCGCCGGGTTGTCGTTCCGTTCCGAAAGGGCCCGCATGGCGCCGAAGGCGGCCATGCCCAGGGGGGTGACGGCCGCCTCGCTCCCGCCGGTGATCATGATGTCCGCATCGCCGTACTGGATGGTGCGGAAGGCATCGCCGATGGAATTGCTGGCGCTAGCGCAGGCGGTGACCGCCGCGGCGCTGGGCCCGCACAGCCCGTAGTCGATCGATACGTGGCCGCTGGCCGCGTTGGCCATCAGCTTGGGGATGGTGAAAACCGAGACCTTGTCCGGCCCCTTTTCCAGCATCCGGCAGTGCTGGACTTCCAGTTCTTCCAGCCCGCCAATGCCCGAGCCGATGATCACGCCGCAGCGGTCCGGGTCCTCTTTGGAGAAATCCAGGCCGGCATCGCGCACGGCATGGCGGGCGGCCACGAGGGCGAACTGCGTGAAACGATCGAGGCGTTTGGCCTCTTTGGGCGAAAACGCTCCCTCGGGAGGCCAGTGGGTGATCTCGCCCCCAAACCGCACCCGCAACGACGAAGGATCGAAACGGGTGATGGTATGGATGCCGCTCTCGCCGCGGCAAAGCCGGGCGAACAAGTCCTCGGCGTCGCAACTGAGCGACGTAACGACACCCACCCCCGTGATGACCACGCGGCGCTTCATGGAACCCGGCTAGGCGCTTTGGTTCTTGTCGACGGCCTTCTCGATGTGCTCGATCGCCTGACCGACCGTCTGGATCTTCTCCGCCGCGTCGTCCGGAATGTGGATGTCGAACTCCTCTTCCAGTTCCATGACCAACTCGGTCACGTCCAGCGAGTCGGCGCCCAAGTCGTTGACGAAGTGGGTCTCGTTCTTGATCTGCTCTTTGGCAACGCCAAACTGATCGGCGACAACGTCG
>JBBIQF010000544.1:4268-4514 GCA_037442445.1 Planctomycetaceae bacterium | reverse complement strand
GTTGGCAATAACGGCCGACCAGATCGACGATGTCGATCGCTTGCCGAACGAGTTCCCGGGTATCTTGAAACGCCCCGAACGACACCGTCGGCTCCCGCGTGGCTGGTAGCGTGAAATCCGTTTCACCATCGGTGCGCCCCGAACCGGCACCTCGAACCGCCGCCCAAGGACCACGAGCCCCGGGCAGGGCGAACTTCCGACTCCAAGTGCCGTTGATTATACCCGCGACCCCAAGGCCGTCAACCG
>JBBIQF010000544.1:0-4222 GCA_037442445.1 Planctomycetaceae bacterium | reverse complement strand
ACGGCAGAAGCCGGTCCGGCCCGCCAACCTGGACCCCAAGCGCCAGCGGCGTGCCTTGCAAACTTCGCACCTCTGCCGGGATACAGCGACAGCCGCATTAGCCGGCCGGCTGGTTCACCCCTGCGCGGCGCATCTTGACCCGGGCACGGCTTAGAATGGGCCCGATGCTGTTTTCCGGAATGCCCAGCGCGCGGCTGATTTCCGCGTAGCTCTTGCCCTCCAGATGGAACATGCGGACCACCTGGGCTTCCGGGCCTTCCAGCTCCTCCAGAAGGCGCTCCACCTCCTCGCGGTCTTCCAGGCGCGACTCGGCCTCCGCCGCATGGGCAACCGGCTGCGGAGCCGGCCGGCGCGGCGCTGCTTCCTTCAGCGGTGCGGAAGGCTTGCGGCCCAGAAGCTCCTTGACCACGATCCGCCGAGCCACCACGGTCAGATAAGTCGCTAAACTGCTTTGACCGCGAAAGTGGCGCAAAATGGCGAAGTCGTCCTTCAGAAGGTTGAGGAAGACCTCGGCACACAGGTCGTCCCGATCCTCGGGGGTAAGGCGGATACTCCGGGCGTGGGCCGAATGCTGGATGACATGAATGATCAGGCCCATGAACCGATCAACGAAATCCTCCCACGCCCGCGCCTTGCGCGCAAGACACCGTTCCAATAAGTTCCGGTCGATTTCGGAGAGTCCCACGGCGTGGTTCCTGTAGAAACCGGCTCTTGCCGCTGGCCCTGTTCCGTGCCGCAACCCGGCGAACAAGGGCCCATCCAACCGGATGGGACGGAGTACTCCTCTCCATAAGGATTTTAGACGAAACGGTTTGCTGGGACAAGGCCGATCGCCGACATGCCGCCTGGAGGCCTGGAGCGCGTGTGAGACGCTGCCATGGCCAGCGAGGCTGGGAATGTACGGCCTGGCCCGCCTTGCACCCGAAAGGACACCCCTTGCGCCCTTACCGCCGGCAACCCGCTTGGCAATGCGCCACCAAACGCCGGGCGCCGCATCCGGCGGTTTCCGATCGCCTCGGGCAGTGGGGGCCAGTGGGCCGGTGCACTGTCCGGTTTCAAGCGCGGGACTTCCAAAAATCCCGGGCGGCGATCGCCGAGATCAAGGTTCCGGGCCGCCCACGGTGCTTCGAACCATCGCCGAGGCGGCCGAACCGGCCACAAACGGGTTTTGGATGCGAACCCGGCGTTCCGCGGCCCGGTTGGCGGGCACGGAGACCCCGCCCGGCTTGCCGGGCACGAACGGGTTGAGGATCGTCACCGGCTGTACACTCACCGGCGCCGGCTTTGGCGTGAGATAGCCCGGCGGATAGGCGAACGGGCTGTGGCCATAAGGGCGCGGGACCGGCAAGCTGTAGTACACCGGGGGGTACAGCGCAAAATGCGGCAGGCGCTCACGGGGGTACAGCCGCGGGTCCACCAAGATGTAATAGCAACCGTAACCCTGGCCGGGCAGCGCTGGCCACGGGACCGACGGCTCCGCATAGCCCGGCCGGGCCCCAAGGGTTGCCACGAGGGCCAGCACCCCGCCTACACCAACGACTCGCATGGATCGCACCTGTGTGTTGCAAAAGGGTTCGAGGTCGGACAATGCCCAATAATCCAGCCTAATTGGGCTTAGGGCAGACACAACAGGGAAAACCGCAGAAACCGCACCGGCCATGCAGGGGCGGATTCCGACCCGGCGATGGCACAAGTGACATTGCCAGTCCATAGGTGGACCGCTTCCCCCTAAGTTTGGGATAGAAATGGCGGCCCCAGGCCCTTGCCTATCCGAACCAAGGCCGTACTATTATCACAATTGCAACTGGCGGAAATGCGACCAAAGATTGAGGAGGATCGGATGATCTACGAACTGCCCCCCCTTCCGTACGCCTACGATGCCCTCGAGCCGCACATCGATGCCCGAACCATGGAAATCCACCATACCAAGCATCACGCGGCCTACGTTCAGAATCTCAACAAGGCAATCGAGGGCAAGGATATCGGTTCCCCCACCATCGAGGAGTTGGTGGCATCCATCCACACCCTCCCCGAGGAAATCCGCACCGCTGTGAGGAACCACGGCGGCGGCCACGCCAACCACAGCCTATTCTGGCTCATCATGTCGCGAAACGGCGGCGGAGAGCCCAAGGGCGAGTTGGCCAAGGCCATCCGCGCCGAACTCGGCGGATTCGAGGGCTTCCGCCAGGCCTTCACCAAAGCGGCCATGGGCCGATTCGGAAGCGGCTGGGCCTGGCTGTGCGTTACCCCCGCCCGCCGACTGGTGGTCGAGGACACGGCCAACCAGGACAGCCCCTTGATGCACGGCAATACGCCCATTCTGGGCATCGATGTCTGGGAACATGCGTACTACTTGAAGTACCAGAACCGCCGGGCCGACTACGTGGCCGCCTTCTTCAACATCATCGATTGGGATGCCGTGGCCCAGCGTTACCAGGCCGCCCTACATCGCGAGGCGGTGGGCCAAGCCCGGTAAGCCTTCGGCCCCGGGCAGCTCGGATGGGGCCGCACCGCAGCCACTAGCCAGGCGCTGTGCCCCATCCGGCTCGGTTGCCCGGGGGCTTTCCGAACTAGAAGAACCCTCGCAAAGCGTGACCCCGAGCCCTTCGGGCCAAAGCGCTATCGCCCCTGCGGCCGGAACCGTTCATGGCCTGGGACGTTACCGGACAACATGCCTCGGGCCACCACAGAGCGTGGCCCTCCACCTTGGAGGGACGCGCTCCGTCGCGTCCGCCGCGCTCCGATACACGCCGTACTTCCGCACGCTCTATCGCCTTGAGCACCCGGACAGCCCCGGGCCGTGAACGGTTGCCTGTGGCCGGCAACCCATAGGCCAGCCTGTCCCCCGGCCTTTAGGGGCCGGCGCCAATTTATTTGTGCTCGCCGGAAGCCTGGGCAGGTGCCGGCGGAGGAGTTTCCCCGGCCACCAGCCGGGGATGCACCACCTGTCCATCGCGTGCCACTAGGGTTTCCGAGACGATGGGGTCTTGCCAATCGGGTTCCAGCCGGCCGTCCCGGGCCAAATGGAGCACGAAGTTGGCGATGTTGCGGGCATACATTTGGCTGGCGTGATAGGGGACCTCGGCCGGCAGATTGGTCGGGCCGAGGATGGTAACCCTGTGGCGCACCACGGTTTGGTCGGGCTGGGTCAGTTCGCAGTTCCCGCCGCGTTCGGCGGCCAGATCCACGATGACCGATCCGGGGGCCATGGCGGCCACCATGGCTTCAGTCACCAGCACCGGGGCAGGTTTGCCAGGGATGGCGGCGGTGGTGATGACGACATCGCTTTCGGCCACCACCTGGTGCATCAGTTCCCGCTGCCGGCGATAGAAGTCTTCATCCATTTGGCGGGCGTAGCCGCCGGCCGTCTCTGCCTCGGCAGCCTCCAGGGGCATCTCGACAAAGCGGGCCCCCAGGCTTTGGACCTGGTCTTTGACGGCCGGCCGCACATCATACGCCGAGACCACCGCGCCCAGCCGGCGAGCCGTGGCGATCGCCTGGAGGCCGGCCACGCCGGCCCCGATCACAAACACCCGCGCGGGGGTGAGCGTACCGGCCGCGGTCATCAGCATGGGGAACATCCGCGGCAGGGTGACGGCGGCCAGCAGCACGGCCCGATAGCCCGCCACCGTGGCCATCGACGAAAGCACGTCCATACTCTGGGCCCGGGTAATCCGCGGTAGAAGCTCCAGGGCGAACAGCGTAACCCCGCGGGCAGCCCAGGAGGCGATGGCCTCCGGCCGCCCCAGCGGATCGCACATGCCGATGACCACTTGCCCCGGCTTGAGCGCCCCCAGGTCAGCAGGCGGCAATTCGTCGGCCCCGGCCGCTCGCACCCGCAACAGGATGTCCGCCGCCAACGCCTCCTCGCGCGCCGCCACCACCCGAACACCTTTTTCGCGGTATTGGGCGTCGGGATAGCCGGCCCCCTGGCCCGCGCCCGACTCGATCACCACCTCGAATCCCGCCTTGGTCAGGGCCGGCACCGCCGCCGGAACCAAAGCGACCCGCCTCTCGCCGGGATAACGCTCGCGCACCACACCGATAATCATGAGTCCCTCGAAAAGACCAGAAACCGACTGCCTGCGGCCAGGGAAGCCCTCGCCCGATTGCGACTATTGTTCCCGCGGGCACGCAAAAAGCAAAGGGGATTGGTCCCCGGCCCGCCGCCCGGCCCGTATCGGTGGGCAAGGCACGCTTGACCTGGCCAAGCTAGTGGCGT
>JBBIQF010000543.1:0-4523 GCA_037442445.1 Planctomycetaceae bacterium | reverse complement strand
CCGAAAGCGGGCCAGGATTTCGCTACGAGATTCGGCCATGAGCAGTTCTCCTTGAGGTTTAGGGGACCAAGCCGGCGCCCCGCCGCCGGCCAGCCAGATCTCGCCCGCCGCCGCAGCCGGCGATGGGACCATACGGCCTGGGGGGACGGCCCGTGCGCGCGGCTCACCGCACGCCCGCCCGCATCAGCTCCAACAGCGTCTCCGCACACCGCCGGGCAAACTCCGGGTCGTTCACGTTGCAGTCCAACTCCACTACGGGGATATCGGGCCGCAGGGCCGCCTTGAGTTCCTGGGCGAAGGCACTGTCGGCCTCGGGCCACCAAAAAGGCCCGCCGGGCGCGTCGATCATGCTCCACCCTCGCAGCGGCAGCAGCACGGCCACCGGGCCGGTGCTGAGGTTGAGCTTCTCGGCCACGATCCGCCCCAGTTGGCGGCATTCATCGGGCGTGGTCCGCATGAGGGTGATATTGGGATTGTGCGCGTAGAACTTCCGGCCCTGGAAGCGTTCGGGCACGGTGTGCGGGGCCCAGAAGTTGACCATGTCCAGGCAGCCCGGGGTGACCACGGCCGGCACCCCCCGCCGGGCCGCCGCCTCCAGGCGCGCCGGCCCCGCCGCCAACACCCCGCCGACCAACTGGTCGGCCCATTCGGTGGTGGTGATGTCCAGCACGCCGGCGATCAGCCCTTCGGCAATCAGGCTCTCCATGGTCCGCCCGCCGGTCCCCGTGGCGTGGAACACCAGCACCTCGAAACCCGCCTGTTCGAGGATCGCGCGGGCCTGCTGCACGCAGGGCGTGGTGTTGCCGAACATCGAGGCCGCCACCAGCGGTTTATCGGCAGCCGCCGGCACCTCGGTCTCGACCATGCCGCAGATGGCACCGGCCGCCCGGGCGAACACCCCGCGGCTGATGCGGTTGATGCCGGCCACGTCCACGATGCTGGGAACCATCACGATGTCTTTGACGCCCACATACCCCGACACATCGCCCCCCGCCACGGTCGAGACCATCACCTTGGGCACCCCCAAAGGCAGCGCCCGCATGGCCGCGCAAGCCACCGACGTACCCCCGCCGCCCCCCAGGGCCAAAATGCCGTCGAACCGCCCCTGGGCATAAAGGCGAGGAATGAGGTTTTCGGCCCCCCGGGCCATCACCGCCATCGCCTCGCCCCGGTCGCGATGCCGCACCAACTCGCCGAGGACGGCGCCCGCAGCCTCGGCCACTTCTTGCCGGGTGATGTCCGGCACCAACCCCGGCGGCTCCAGCACGCCTACATCCACGAGCAGCGTCCGGTGGCCCCGCTGGTGGATGCACTGGCGCACAAACGCGTACTCGCTCCCCTTGGTATCCAGGGCACCCACCAGAGCGATCGTCTTTGCCATGCCGCGTCCTCCTGCGGCGGTCATGATGCGCTGTTGCCAAGGAGGCTTCAAGAGGGCCCGCCAGCATTGCCGACCGGCGAGTGTGCACCCTCAACCGAGCCGCGATCGGAAATGCCCACCGAGCCGCGACCGCTAGGGAGCGGCCCTCACGTCCCAATACTCCACGCGCGATGCCAAGCCCCTGGCGCACGACTCGTTTCCGCCGCGGGGGCCGCCGCCCGACCGGCTCAGCCGCCCGAGCGCCCCTTGAGGTGCTTGTCGGCAAAGTTCAAGTAGCACTCCCAATCATAGTCCGTCACGTCGTGCTTGCCCCGGCGGATATGGTAGCCGATGCGGCTGGTGATGGGCTTTTCCACGGGGGGCATGTCGGTGGCGGCCAGGCCGTCGGTCCCGAGCAGCCGGTACACCGGATCGGCCCCTTTGCAGGCCAGGAACTCGCCGCGGGGGTCGGCCCAGAGGTCCTCCTCGGCACTGGCCACGTACACGGGGCGCGGCGCAATCAGGGCGATCAGCTCGTGCTGGTCCACCGGCAGCTTGTCTTCGTTCTCGTTGAACTGATTGAAGTTGTCGCAGAACCAGTGGGGAAAGGCGCGGTTGATGCGGCCGACGGTCTCGCCAAAACGCCGCCGGCTCAGGGCCGCCCCGCCGCACCCCGAGTTGTTGGAGATGACCAGCGCAAACCGCTCGTCGCAGGCCCCTGCCCAAAGGGCCGTCTTGCCCAGGCGCGAGTGCCCCATGACTGCCACCCGTGTGGCGTCCACATCGGGATCGGTCTCCAGATAATCCAGCGCCCGCGAAAGCCCCCAGGCCCAGGCCCCGATCGAGCCCCACTCGTCCGGTGCGGGCTTGGTCTGCCCCGGCTTGTAGAACAGCGGATGGATGCCGTTCTGGAAGCCGTCGTCGAAGTCGGGGTCGATATCGCCGTAGTAGGCCGTGGCCAGCCCGTAGCCCCGGGCGAGGATTTTCTCCACGGCCCAGCGGCTGCGGGCCGTGCCCCGCGATTTCTCGGTCGCCCGATGCTTCACCACCCCGTGCGCCGGGTTGTCGCGCATCCATGACCGCGACAGGGTGATGCCCGGGTCGGGATGGATCGTATGGTTGCCATAGAAATTGAGCCCCAAAAACACCGGCACGGGCTTTGGGGCGGCCTTGGGCAGATAGAGCAGCAGGTCCATCTGCGGCCCCGATTCCTCCCCGGAAAACAGCACGCGGACCTCTTTGCGGATGGCTTGGCCGCCCAGCGCATCCGGGGCGACGCTTCGCACGACGAACCGCGTCTTTTCCAGCCGGCCCGGCATCTTGCCGTACACGTAAGTCTCGAACAGGCGGAGCAACTCCGGCCGGCGCTTCTGCCGCCACGTGGCGGCATCGGTCACGCGCTGCCCATCGAGCATCACCAGGGGGTCGGGCAGGGTGTAGGCGGGCACCTTGCTTTCGTCGTAATTGATGGGGGGCTCGGCAGCGTGGCCGAGGGCCCAGCCTGCGGCCACAAGGCCCGCGGCGATTCCCATTGCCGTAAGCTTGATCATGCCGGATGCGCGCATCTGCGCCCCAAAAGGCGCTTGCGGGTCGGCCCGCTTTCCCAGCATCTTGCGCCGCCTGCTGGCCGCCGGCAAGTGTCGAAACGGGGACGTACCCCGTTTCCGGCACGCAAAAACGAGCTACGTCCCCTTTCGAGCGCAAGACCGTTGTCTATCGCGCTCAATCGAAGATAATGGAGATAGGTCGCAGGCGGCGCAGCCGGTGTGTCTTCGGCCAGAACGCACCCGGCAGGGTCGTCCGGCTGGACGGGGCTTTCCCTCCACTTTGCTTAGCCAGGGTCAAGGCCGTGCAATCAAATGCCCGCGTCATCGGAGAGTGCCAATCCTGCGGGACGCGGTTCGAGGTGGCGCCGAAGTACGCAGGCCGGCCTATCCAGTGCCCGCATTGCGGCGGAATCATCCGGGTTCCCCGGGGAGAGTCCGAATTCTTGGCTGAGGCGGGCGGGCCGGCACCGCCGGAGGCTCGGCCTGGCGGCGATCCCAATCCGCCGTTGCAGCGTGGGCGGGCTCCGGTGGCCCGTGGGGCGCAGGCGGTAGCTGTCCTCCGGCTGTCCACTTTGGTGATTGCGGCGGCCGTGGGGGCCTTCGTGGCGCTTCTGGCCGTAGGGGGCGTAAGGTGGCTAAACGGGCCTACGGCCTCCAATCCCACCGCCCACCTGGCCGACCGTTCAGCCTCGGGCCAATCAGAATCGTTGCCCCCCGGCGAAAAGGCGCCCCACTTGGGGGAGCAGGTCTCGTCGCCGGTGGAAAACACGGCGGCTGGCCGGACGGATTCGGGCCCCCAGGGCCCTGCCCCTTCCCCCCGCGCCGCACCCGAATTCCTCACCCCGGCCCAGGCCCGCGCCCGGATCGCCCATTGGACGCAGGATGTGGATGCTGCCCGGCGGCAAGCGGCGGCCGAGGGCAAGGGGCTAGCCATCGTGTTTCTCGGCTCCGACCGCTTCTCGACGCGTTGGTTGCAGGAGGTGTTAGCGCATCGCGATTTTGCCGAGGCCATAAAGCCGCGTTACGTGCCGGTGCTGATCGACTTTCCGCGGGAGCGGGAGGCCCGGGCGAGGGTTCGAGATCCCGAACGGAATCAGGCCGTCCGGAGGCACTATCGCGTGCGGCGCCTGCCGCGCATGGTGCTGGCCGATGCCCAAGGCCTGCCCTTCGCGATGCTCGAGTATGCCGAGGGGGGCATGCCAGCCTTCGCCACGCGATTGGCCCAGGCCGAGGCCCAGCGCGACAAGCGCGACCGGCTCTTGGCCGAGATCGCCTCGGCCCAAGGGGCCGCCAAGCTCCCCGCCATCGAAAAGACTCTGGCCCTGTTGGGCGAACTGGACCTGGTGCCGCACTACAAGGCCGTGCTGCCCCAGTGGCTAGAGCTGGCCCGCACGTACGATCCGGACAACGAGCAGGGGGTCTACGAGGCCGTGTTCCACGCCGTGTGGATGGTGGACCTGCTGGACATGCAGTTCGATCGCCCCGACCGGCAGGAGATCGACCGGCGGATTGCCGAACTGGATGCGTTCTTCCAGGCGCACCGGTTCAAGAACCCGGACCGGGCGGCCTCGCTGCATTATTACGCGGCGGGGGCCCTTTCGGTGGCGGGCGAACTG
>JBBIQF010000542.1:0-4539 GCA_037442445.1 Planctomycetaceae bacterium | reverse complement strand
TGGTTCGGATACGGATGGACGGTCCGCGCCGGCCAAAGCGGTGTCGCCCCGGTTGCCTCCCCTGCTGCCAACCCCCCTGCCGCGAGCACGCCCATCCCCGCTAGATTGGCCAACAGTCCCCGCCGGGACATGCGGTAAGACGGCCACTTGCTCATCGCTTGACTCCTCAAAAGCATATAGCAATTCTTCAAAATGCGCTGCCTGTGGCTGTGTCGCGATTGCCTCCCTGCTCCGTGCTCGCCGATCCCCGCTCCCTTCTCCCCGCTCCGTGCGCCCTGCGCCCCGGTGGCACACCGGCGCACCCGAAAGGAGATCGCCCGAAAGCTCCACATCTCGCTCTACACGGTCAAGAATCACGTGCACAGCATCGTCGCAAAGCTGTGTGTCCAGGACCGGCATCAAGCGGTCCAGACGCCCACAAGCGCCGGTGGCTGCCGGCCGATGTCCAACAGGACTGAACGCTCGGCTAGGGTCGGCGGCGCGCAAGACTTCCGCCCTGCCGGTCGCCCGTGTACCGCGCCCCCGAACCAAAGGGCACCCTGTCGGCCATCGCCCGGCCGAAGCGCCCTACCCGTGCCACACCCCAAAGCAGGCGGCACTCTCGCCCGGCCTACACCTCCCAACCCTCGCGATTCTGGCGGAACCGCAGGGCATTGGCCTCGGCCGAGTTGGTGAACTCCATCTTCTCCGAATTCCACCGCAACTTGCCTTCCACCCGCACGGCAATCGTGCCCAAGAGGATTGTCTCGGCGAACGGCCAGGCGTTTTCGAAGCTGGCATCCGAAGCCGGCCCGCCCCGGCAGGCACGCAGGAATTGATCGAACTCGTCGATCGGCCGGGGCAGCGTCTGCGGGGGCTGCCGGAACTCCTTCATCCGGGCCTGGGGGATCAATCGCGGGTTCTCGGCCGAGAAGCCGGCCAAAAGCTTCCCCTCGTCGCCGACCAGCAGCAGCCCCTCGTCGGGCATCGGCTGGCCGTCGGCCTCCAACTCGGCCAAAAGCGGCGGGCGCAAGCCCCCATCGTACCAATGGAGCGTTACCGGCGGCATGTCGCCCCGCGCCGGGAACTCCCAGTGGATCATCGACGCCCGCGGATACGACACCCGATTGACCTGCTTGCGCCACCCATAGTCCTCGATCTTCCAGAATTGGCTGCGGCTGGCCTCGACCGACACCGGCGGCCCCAACTTCAGCATCTCGAAGATCTGGTGGAAGCTGTAGTGCCCCATGTCGCCCAGCGCGCCCGTGCCGAAATCGTACCACCCCCGGAACACCGCGTGCGTGTAGGCCGGATGATACGGCCGCAACGGCGCAGGCCCCACCCACAGGTCCCACACGAAGCCCTCGGGCACCGGCGGCCGGTCGGCCGGATACTCGGTCATGCCCTGGGGCCAGAAAGGCCGGCTCGACCAGTTGTGGACCTCGCGGACCCGGCCAATCGCCCCCGCCGCCAGCCATTCGCAGATCCTCGGCGTCGTGGTGTTGCCCGCCGCACAGAACAGATGGGTGGCCACCCCGGTCTGCCGCGCGGTGTCCCGCGCCAGACGCACCTCGGCCAACACGTTGGAGATCGGCTTGTGCGTCACCACGTGCTTGCCCAGCCGCATCGCACGGATGGCAATCACCCCGTGCAGATGGTCCGGCGTCATGATGTACACCGCATCCACGTCCTTCTCCTGGGCCAGCAGCTCCCGCACGTCGGCATACGCCCGGCAGTCCGAAGTCTTGCCCGAAGGCTTCTCGCGCCCGTAATACCGATTGACGATCTCCTGCCCCACCTCGCGCCCGCACAGCCCGCCCCGGGCGCTGCGGGCCCAGTTGGCATCGCCCAAAAACTTGCGGACCTTCTGGTTCAGCTCGTGCCGGCCCCACTCGGGATAGTCGTCGCTCTTGCGGTTGGGATCGCACACCGCCACGATCCGCACCTCCGGCTTCTCTAGCGCCGGCATGAGCTGCCGCAGCCCTTGGGTGCCGCACCCCACATACGCAATGTGGATCTTCTCGCTGGGCGGCACGATTCGCGGCCCTCCCAGAACCTCCCGCGGCACCAGCATCGCCGCGCCGGCCGCCACGCCCGCCGTTTCCAAAAACCTCCGCCGATGCAAAGCCCGTCTCGACATCGCTCGCTCCTTTCCACGGGACGCAACCTTCCTCGGAGATTTGTCGCCACAAGGGCTGGCCTTGCAATAGCCGTTCGCCCCAGAGACGATCGCCTTGGTTACCGGTTTCCCACCAAGGCCACTCACGCGGCCCACCCAGGACAAACGCCGGACGGCCCACCCCCCCCGGCCCCCCTCCACCCGGTGGCCATTATAGCCACAAACCGAGCGCCACGCCCTACGCTTGCCCCTTGCCGCCCGCAGCGGGCGCCACAACTGGCCGAGCCAACCAAACCGCATTCAGCGCCATGCGCCTAAAGGTACGTTTTCTTCCGTACCTCTAATCCAAAAGCCGCCAGGGCCTTTCTACTGGCAAGCCCACTGTCACTCGCGGCCATACGTCTCAGCCTTGTTGCGGCCGTAAAACGCGATCGTGCGCAAAGCCTATCTAAAAGCTGCGCTGAACAGGCCGGTGCATCTGCCGCCGGTTTCCCCGCCGCTACAGTTTGCCGGCCCTGCCACGTTGCTGCCTCTTTCGCCACCGCCGCCCTCTGGCGTCTCCTGTTCCCGCCCCGGTAGCCTCCCTGCTCGGGCCGAACGCCCACGGGCCATGCTACCCCCGTAGGTGTAGAAGCCCCTTGCGGCCTAGTTCCGCGAACTAGCCATCCTTCCCACTTTGGAATTACGAAGCAATAGTTCGGCTACTCGAACCATTTTGGATCGGACGATCTATTGAGTGGAATCCGCATTTTCGGGTAAAAGTCGGCCAGCAACATCGGCCGCACACGCCGGAACGCATCGCCTCGGTGGAAAGGCTTCCCCCCATGCTTACGCGTCCTCCTGGCCTTGGACTCGCAGATGCTCTGCGACACCCTGAGCGACCTCCTCCGCCGCCAGGAGGGCATCGAGGTGGTAGGCCAAGCCGCCGGGCCGCTCGACGTCCTCGTGGCCGTCGAGAAAGCACGGGCCAACGTGGTGCTGCTCACCTTCCCCCAGTTCCCCGAACTCCCCGGTCTCTGCTCGCATCTGTTCGCCGAGTTCCCCGAAGTGGTCGTGGTAGGGATTTCGCCCGACGGGCAATACGCCTGCACGTGCCGTCAGGAGGTACGCGTCAAGCGGCTGGAGTCCGGGGGTCTGGGCGAACTGCTGGCCGAGCTTCGCAGCCTTGAGGTGGTCCCGTAGATGAGGCACCGAGGAGAGCATTATGAGGCCGGCCCACATTCCTCCAGTCGCCGCGACCACGAAAGCCTCTGGCCGGTTGTCGTTCAAAGCGGTTTGGAGACTGCAAGTACAAAGTATTTCGATTACTTCCATCGAGCAACGGACGACTCGGAGTAACACATCACGATGCCGGAAGCCCGGGTTGCTCGCCCCATAACCGAGAAGTGAGATGAGCACTCTGGCCACCATAGCCATTTCCGTGCTCCGGAGCCTGACGCGTCGGCCGTTGCGGCGGGCGAGCCGCCTTTTAGCCGGCCGCTGGGGGTCCCCTTCGCACGGCGAATCGGCTGTCGCCGCCCGGGTCGAACGGCTGCTTGCCGACAAAACTACCGCGTACCGTATCGCGCAGTGCCGGGAGGACTATTGCGGATCATTCCGTCTCGTCTACGAGGCCTACTTGCGGGCGGGCCTGGCGCGGCCGAACCCGTTTGGCATGCGAGTAACTCCCTATCAGCTTCTCGAAACGAGCGAAGTCTTGGTGGCGGTACGGCAAGGTCAGGTGATCACCACCATCACCCTCGTGCGTGACGGCGAACTGGGCCTGCCGATGGAAAGCACCTACCCCGAAGAGGTCGCTGCCTTGCGGGCCCAAGGGCTACACTTGGCCGAGGTCTCATGCCTGGCCGACCGCCGCCATGTCCGCACCGAGCACGCCACATCGGAAAGCAAATGCCCGGCACCGGCCACGGCCATGCGCCTGATGACCCTAATGGCCCAATTGGCTCGAGCCCGCGGCGTCAACCAACTTTTGATCGCGGTGCATCCCCGGCACGCGCGGTTCTACTGCCGGTTCACCGCTTTCGAGCCCATCGGCGGCCTGCGGAGCTATCATGCGGTGTGCGACCAGCCGGCCGTGGCTTTGGCCCTGGATATCGACCGGGCACCGGTCGACCATCCCCACCTTTTCCGCCGCTTTTTCGGCCTGCCGTTTCCGCCCGGCACGCTAGCCCCCCGGCCCATGCCGGCCTCGCTACGCAGAGAACTCGTCCCCGTCGTCGCTGCCAGCTACGACGGCTGTTTGCCCATCCCAGTGTCCTTGTAAGCCGCATCGCAGCATGCTTTGATGCTTTACCTCGGCCAAATGGCGGTCCTATGAAAAGCGAATCGGTCCCAAAAGCAGTTTTCCAGGTCGGTTTAGAACGATTGGAGCGGTTGTACCGAATTGAGCGGTCGCAGCGGTGGTACGGAACTTATGGGCACCGTCACAGCTTCCGCAGAAG
>JBBIQF010000541.1:0-4543 GCA_037442445.1 Planctomycetaceae bacterium | reverse complement strand
GCCGCAGCGGCCGGAGCTTTTCCGCATCCGGGCCTGCATCCTCCAGCTCGGCAATCACCCGCTCGTGGATCTTCGACGAACTATGCGACTGCCCAAGGAACACCAGCGACAGGCGGCGTTCCAGCTCGCCTTCGATGTCCGGCCGAAGATGCAGCGGGCTTACGATGGCGTGCGGATATTCCAGAATCTCGATGAAGTTGATGCCTCCATACGCCGAGGCCAACTGGTCTTGCACACCCGATTGCTGGTGCAGCAACTCGGTTTCGATGCGATGGGCCGCCCTCGCCACCTCGTGCGGGGTCAGCCGGCCTGGGGAAAGGAGGTCCAAGGCCCCGATCAATGACACGCTTACCGCGGCGCTGGTGCCGGTGGAGGCCCCTGCGGGGGCTTCGCTGAAAATGTCGATCTCCAGGGCGAGGTCCTCGGGCACGCCCATGAACTTCAAGGCCGCCTCTAAGAGGGGATGCCGGTCGTAAGTGCCGCTGACGCCCTCCAAAGTGTACCGCTCGCCGTAGTTCTCGGCGAAAATGGTGATCTGCGGGCGGTTGTCATCGCGGGCAAAGACCCGGATTTGCACCTCGGCATACGGATACACCGCCACGTTGAGCACCTTGCCGAACTTGGCGAACCACGTGTCGGTCCAACCGCCGAAATCCGCGATGCGGATCGGGGCCACACTGTTGATGATGCGAAGTGGTTTAGATGCTGCGGCCACGATGCCTTCTCCAGGGCAAGGCGACGAGCGGATGCCAAGAGCCATCCCGGCGGCCGTGCGGCGTGCGCGAACTCTTGGGCTTCTCTATCTTGAAGCTACTTCTTTCCCGATTGCCGATCAACCCGAGTAGCCAGGCAAGCCTTGCCGCCTCTGCGGACTTGCCGCCACCACCACCCCCCGCGATACTAGAATGTCGCGAACCGGTGTTGCCAGTCAACCGGGGCAGCGGACCAAGATTTGGCCTGGAGTTTCGCCTAAGGAGACCCGAACATGTCCGACCGCTTCGACCGCCGGGAGATGCTTGTGCGCGGGGTGGGGATGGCTGGCCTCTTGGCAGGGGGGTTGCCGCTGACGGGCCGGCCGGCCTCAGCCGCTGAGCCTGATGCCGCATTCCGCCTGCCCGATCGTTCCGCCGATGCCCCAAGCCAGCCGGTTGCCATCACCCGCTGCCCAAGCTACGAGCCGCAAGTCCTTCGCCGCCAATTGGATGAGGCATTGAACCTCATTGGCGGGCTCCGGCCGCTGGTCGAGGGCAAGACCGTGGCCATCAAGATGAACCTCACGGGCGGCCCTACCCAGAAACTGGGGGGCCTGCCCGCCTATCGGACCTACCACGTGCACCCCAACGTGGTGGCGGCCTTGTGCGCGGCTTTGGTCGATGCCGGTGCGCGGCGGATCATGCTTCTGGAAAGCCACTACTCGCGCAAGCGGCCGGAAGAGGTGTACGCCGCGGCCGGCTGGGATATCGACATGATCCATCGGGCCGCGGCTGGCAAAGTGTCCTGGGAAGACACCCGCAACCGAGGCCGCTGGCCCAAGTACAGCCGCCTGCCTGTCTCCTGGGGGGGATACCTGTATCCTGCCTTCGATGTCAACGCCTGCTACGAGAAGACCGATGTGTTCATTTCGCTGGCCAAGTTGAAAGATCACGGCCAGGCGGGCGTCACCATGGCCGTCAAGAACCTGTTCGGCATCGTGCCGACCTCGCTTTACGGCGGCGATGCCCCCAACGAGGACAGCATCCACTACCGGGGCGATATCCTGCACTTCGGCAGAAAGAAGGTGCCCGCGGGCGTACCCGGCGAGGTGCCCAATACCGTGGCCGTGGGCGATTGGCGCAAACGGGTACCCCGGGTTACTGCCGACTGCTTCGGTGCCCGGCCGGTGGATCTGGCGGTCATCGACGCGGTGGAAACCAATCGTGGGGGCGAAGGGCCGTGGATTCCCGGCGTGGAACCCTTGGCCCCCAAGCTCCTGTTGGTCGGCCGCAACGCCGTGTGCACCGATGCCATTGGGGCGGCCGTGATGGGCTACGACCCCATGGCCGACCACGGCCAGTTCCCCTTCCAGGGCGAGAACCACCTCAAACTGCTTGCCCGCGTGGGGGCGGGCACCATCGACCCCGCCCGGATCGAGGTGCGGGGACTTTCGATCAAAGAAGCCCTGTTCCCGTTCAACCCGCAGCGCAAGAAGGTGGTCCACCCGCTGTCGTACCACCGGCACTTTGTGCCCCAAGCCGTGTGAACCCAGGGGATGCTGGGACCGCCGCAAGCGCAGCGTTCGGGGCGAAAATTCTAGAATTGCTCTAGAACGAAATCCGTGCCGTTGGCACAATACGCCATCTTGCCGATTGCCCGCCAAAGTAACCCCCTGCCCCGATAAGAGTGGGACTTCTGTGCTGCCGGGAAAGTGATGTTCACAGCCGGCGGCCGCGGAAGCCCATCGCACCACCATGGAACCGCACTCGGTCGATGTTGAACAGCGCGGCGATGGTGCCGTGCTTGTCCGAATGCACTCGCGCGACCCCGGGGGCCAGCCGCTGCCCGATGCGGTGTTCACTTTTCGGCGCGGGGACCCGCAGTACGAGTATTGGTACGCGAAGTGCCAAGAGCGCAAGGCCCCCGAGCCCCAGCCGCGCTAACGCGGCAAGGCCGCACGGTGGCAAGAGGCGATCGCCCCGGGGCACGGGACGGCGTCGCGGCCTCCGGGTCGTGGCACGCCGCCCCTGAAAACCGAAGACCGGCACGGCTACTCGCCTTCGGCCGGCTCGGTGCGGAGGATCTCGCGTTTCCAGTGCTCTTCGTGGATGGGCCAGCCGCGAATCCACAAGGGCCCGGTACGTACCTGGCTGGGCCGGGCGCGTTGGTGCACTTCTTGCCAGCACCGGCGCTCGTCCCCACACAGGCCCGGCGCCCGCTGGCCTTGGCACCCGCGGCGGAAATACAGCCGGCCCTGATCGAAGATGGTGATGATCACCGGGCGGTCGAACTCCAGCATCCGCCGGGCGATCAGTTCGTGGCTGGCCGTGCGGTACCGGGCTTTCAGCGCCGCCAAGTCCCAGCCCAGGCGGGCGCCATCGGCCGAGAACCAAGCGCTGGGCAACAGCAGGCGCCGGGCCAGATGATTGGCCAGCGACTCGCGGGCGGCCGGCCCATCGATCCGCGGGTCCAGGCCCAGGCGCCCATAGACGTGTACGACCAGATGCTCGCCCAGCTCGTGGGCGGCGGCCCTATGGAGGCGTTCCAGGCGGGGGTCTGGCCGCAACAGTATCGCCGGTTGCGGCTCGCCCCGGTGGCCTTGCAGGCGCACATACCGCCCCCGGCACGGTTGATAAGGATCGTTGGCTACGACAATGCCCAAGGCCCGGGCCAAGCCGAAGGCATCGACCGGCGGGGCCTCCACCCGGGCCAACCCGAGCGTCTCCTCCACGATGGCATCCAAAACGGCGGCCAACTCGGCAAGGGGGACATGGGCGATCATGGCGGCGACTCCTGGATATAGTGTACATAAGTACACTATACCAGGCCCCCCGGCCTGTCAAGTCGCCGCTGGCCACTGCCGGCCCCGCATCCATCGGCCGCGTGGGGTTGTCGCCCGGCAGCCATGCGATACGCCGAGCACCACGCCCTTGTTACGGACTCATGGGTTTGGCTAGCGCCGGGCTTTGGCCGCCCCCCTCAGACCCGCACAAAACTCCCCTTGCGGTACATGTACAGCAAAATCAGCCAGAGGATGCAGAACGCCGCCACGGGGTTCAGGGCCTTACCCACGTCGGCCAGCGGCGGCCCGAACGTGCCCAAATACCGGGCCAGGCCCCCCACGAATCGCTCCGCAATCTGGGGGAAACTGATCAGGTTCCACGCCACGTAGGCGGTGATCGCATTGGCCCCCAGGATCTCGAAGAACCGCCCTACCCAGCGCTGCCCCAATACGTCGATCACCAGGTAGAAGAGGGCCATTAGCAGGTAGCTCCAGCCCGCGGCCCAGAGGACCATCGAGCTGGTAAACAGGTGCTTGATAATGGGGAACCGCCACTGGCCCACCACGGTAACCTGGAACCACTCGTCCAATCCGCCCGACCATACCCAGCCCCCTGCCAGGCAGCCCGCGCCGGCCAAGGCCAGCCACAAGACCTTCATCGGCCCCGACCACCGCGACCGCAGCAGGTGCCCGGCAAATACGCCGGTCAATACCATCCCCGCAAATGCCATGCTGCTGAGGATCCACGTGTAGGTCGTGCCGTCGCGGAAGGGGCCCAGCACCTGTTCGTCGATATACAGGGCCAGGTTGAGCTTCTCTTCCAGCACGCCGGCCGGATGCCCCCCAAACGGCACCAACAGCATCAACAGCCAATAGCCGACCAGCAGCACGGCGGCACCGGCCAGTTGGCCCCAGACGGGCAAATGGAACAATAGCACCGACGAGACCAGATATCCCGCGGAAATGGCCTGTAGCGTATTCGAATAGAAATGAATGGTCTGGCGGTCGAACTCCAACAGGTGCCCCTGCACCATCATGCCCAAGACCCACAGCACCACCACCCGCCGG
>JBBIQF010000540.1:0-4553 GCA_037442445.1 Planctomycetaceae bacterium | reverse complement strand
ATCCTCCGCATCCTCCCATGCCTCGGCCGATCCCCCCTCGGCCGGAACCCCCGCCAGGTGCCTACAAGATCGAAGAGATCGAGGTCCAAGCTCGCCTGGCCGACCAGGTCGCCCAAGTCCAAGTCTCACAAAGCTTTGTGAACACCGGCGGCCGGCCCTTGGAAGTCTCCTTCATCTTTCCCCTCCCCTATGATGGGGCTGTGGACCGGCTCACACTGATGGTCGATGGCAAAGAGTACCCCGCCAAGCTCCTCAAGGCCGACGAAGCCCGCCGGCTGTATGAGGAGATCGTGCGCAAGAACCGCGACCCCGCCCTGTTGGAATGGATGGGCACCGGCCTGTTCAAGACCAGCGTGTTCCCGGTGCCGCCCGGCCAAAAGCGGACCGTGGTCCTCCGCTACACCCAACTGTGCCGCAAGGCCGAGGGAATGACCGACTTCTTGTTCCCGCTGAGCACGGCCAAGTACACGTCCGAGCCGGTCCAGCGGGTGGCCATTCGGGTGGCCATCGAAAGCCAGGAAGACATCAAGAACGTGTACAGCCCGACCCACCCGGTGCAAATCCAGCGGAGCGATCCCCGCCATTGCGTGGTGGAACTGACGCTGAAAAACGAAGTACCCACGTCGGATTTCCGCCTGTTTTACGATGTGGGCCAGGGCAAGGTAGCGGCCCGGCTGATCAGCTTCCGCCCCGAGCGCGACACGGATCGCGACGGATATTTCCTGCTGTTGGTCTCGCCCGACATCAAAGCCGCCACCTCTAAACCCGTGCCGAAGACCGTGGTCTTCGTGGTCGATCGTTCCGGCAGCATGAGCGGCAAGAAGATCGAGCAGGCCAAGGCTGCGCTGAAGTTCGTGCTGGAGAACCTCCGGCCGGGCGACCTGTTCAACATCATCGCCTATGACAGCGATGTGGAGGCGTTCCGCCCCGAACTCCAGCGGTTCGACGACGCCTCGCGGCGGGCGGCCCTGGGATTCGTCGAAGGGCTGTATGCTGGCGGCAGCACGAACATCAACGCCGCCCTGACCGCCGCCCTGCGCCAGCTCCAGGACAGCAGCCGGCCCAACTACGTGCTGTTCTTGACCGATGGCCTGCCGACCACCGGCGTGACCAACGAGATGCAAATCTGCGCAAACGCCCGCGAGGCCAACCGGGTGCGGGCACGCATCTTCACCTTCGGCGTGGGATTCGATGTCAACGCCCGGCTGTTGGAGCGCTTGGCCCGCGACAGCCACGGCCTGGGCGAGTACGTCCGCCCCGACGAAGACATCGAGGACCGCGTCAGCCGGCTGTACCGCCGCATCGAGGCCCCCGTGCTGACCGACGTGAAGATCGAGGTGACGCTGGACGAGCATCGGCCGGAATCCGGCCCCGTGCTCAATCGCGTCTATCCCAAAGGCGAGATCGACCTGTCGGCGGGCGAGCAGTTGGTGGTGGTCGGACGTTATAAGACGCCGGGGCGGGCAAAAGTGGTCATCACCGGCCGGGTGGGCGGCACCACGCAGCGCTTCGACTTCCCGGCCCAATTGGTCGACCGCAGCACCGACGATGACCACGGCTTTGTCGAGCGCTTGTGGGCAATAAGACGCGTTGGCGAAATCCTCGACGAGATCGACCTCAAAGGCAAGAACGAGGAACTGGTCCGCGAACTGGTCGAACTTTCCACGCGCCACGGGATCATCACGCCATACACCTCGTTCTTGGCCGATGAAAGCACCAATGTCCGCGACGTAACCGCCAACGTCCGCCTGGCCGAGCGGCGCCTGGCGGCCCTCGAGCAGACCCAAGGCGCCTCGGGGGTCAACCAGCGGGCGTTCCGCGGAGGGTTGCAGATGGCCACCGATGCGGCCGCCGCGCCGCGGGCCGCTGCCGAGGCCTTCGGCATGCCCGCCCCCGGCGGTTTGATCGCCAAATCCACCCCGGGCGGCCGCTCCGGGGCGTCCGGCCACCGCTCCGCAACCCCCGGCGGCATGGGAGGAGGCTACCCCAGCGGCTACCCCGGCGGCGCAGGAGCCTCGCCGATGGCCCCGGCCTACGGCCCCGCCTTGGGCTCCGTGGCCGCCGAAGCCGATCGCGAAATGCTCCAGGCCCAACAAAACGTCCGCCAGATCGGCAACCGGGCCTTCTATCGGCGGGCCAACAACCAGTGGGTCGATTCCACGCTCACCCAAGAGCAGCAATCCCACCCCATCCGGATCAAACAGTTCAGCCGCGAGTACTTCGACCTCGCCCGGCGCCATGGCCGGTCCCTGGCCCAGTACCTGGTGTTCGACGAACCCGTGATGCTCAACCTGGAAGGCAAAGCCTACCTGATCGAGCCCTGACCTGGCCGGGCAGCAAGCCCACTCGGCAAGAGATGTAACCGTTCACGGCCCGGGGCCTTCCGGATGCTCAAGGGGAAGGAGCGTGCGGGGTGCGGCAAGTATCGGAGCGCGGCGGACGCGACGGAGCGCGTCCCTCCAGGGTGGAGGGCCACGCTCTGTCGTGGCCGAGGCATCGCGTGTTGCCCGGTAACGTCCCGGGCCGTGAACGGTTACCAAGAGATTGACCCGCAAGGCCCCGGCCTGCCGCGCCCAACGCCAGTACGCTAAGCGGCAGGCACCGCACTGGCGCTATACATCTCGGCCAGCGACCGCGAGGGCGTCGTGATCTTCAGCAGGGGCGCAAAGTCCGCGAACTCCTGGTCCAGCGCGGCCAGGAGTTCGCCTAGCGGCGGGCTCCCCGCCGGAGCGATGGCCGTATAAAGCGCCTCCAGGCGGGGCGCCTCGATCCAGGCCGGGTCGGCCACCGTGGGCAACAGGGCCGACATGGCCACCACCCGGTACGCCCCGGGCGCAGCGGGGTCGGTGGTCCAGCGGTCCAGCTCCACGTGGGCTTCGATGAGGGTGGCGAACTCCTCGGGCAGGTTCCACTGCCGGGCCATCATCCCGCCCGCCTGCCCGTGGTTCCACCCAAACAACTGCTGTTCCAGCGCCGACAACCGCCGCTGCCCTTGGTTGCGGGCGTCGAGCAGTTTGGCGTACACCGCCGGGGCTTCTTTGGCCAGTAGGGGAACGGCCATGTCTTGAAGCAGCGCGGCCGAGAACGCCTCCTCCGCCTCCTTCAGGCCCAGCATCTTGCCCAGCTTGCGGGCAAACAGCGCCCGCCGCAGCGAATCCTGCCACAGGTTTTTCAGCTCGAACGGCCCGCACTTCGGATTCGGCATCAGGCTGAACACCGCGCTCCATAGCGCGAAGTTCTTGATGGTCCGAATGCCCACCAGCGTGATGGCCAGCTTCACGCTGGAAATCTCCCGCGAAAACCCGAAGTACGACGAGTTCACAAACCGCAGCACCTGCCCGGCAAGCCCAGGGTCCGACTCGATGGGCACAGCAAACTCCGCCGGCCCGTTCGACGGATCCTGCGATAGTTCCAACAAGCGGATCGCACTTTGGGGCAACGCTGGCAACTGCGCCCCGGAAAGGATTTTCTTCAGATCCATCGATACCGGCGGATGAGGCATACTGCGCACCCCTGCGGTCAATCAAGGCAGGCGCCGGCTCACTCCAGCCAGCCCTCCTTGTGAAACCCTAGAACAGAACACGGCAGGCGGCAACCCGATTTGGCATCGCCCGCCGGCCGGCCCGGGCCCTCATGCCCAGCAACCCGAAACGGTGCCGACAAAACCGGCAATGCCCGTAGTGCCGCCAAAACCGTCCGGCCTCTCGCCCTATCCGCTTTTCGCGTCGCCCATGGCGTGCCGCCGGCGATTCCCCGCCGCACCGCGTTGCCTCAACGCAACCCCGCTGTTGCGGCCAGACAACGCCGCACGAGCCGGCCCCGGGGCGCGGCACCCTCCGCAAAGAATCCCCAAAGGCTTTAAGGCCAATGGGTTAGGGACCGGCGCGGCTTGCGGCACGGCATCAGGCGCCCTGCCGGCCCGAACCTTGCACGCCCTAGGCTCTGCTCTCAGAGTGCCCGGCCTGCAAACCACGCCGGAGCCCTCCCCCAAACCGATGCTCCGCATCCGCTGGCCACGCCCGGCAGGACCGCCCGGCTCATGCTCCGCGCCGCTCGAAAATTTCTGCTAGCTGCTGCGCTACCCATGTTGCTCATATCGGCTGGCGAACGCGTTCGCCGGACCATCAACCCCGGCACGCACGCCGAGCAGCAGCCGGCGACCTCCTACCGCCGGCCGATCGCCATCAACGCCGGCCCGCGCCCCGACCGGGCGGCGGCCTCGCCCTGGCGCCGCACCCGGGACGGCTGGGAGCGTGTGCCCTGGCTGGCCGACGAATCCCCCACACAACCCCCCAAGATGCACCCGCTGGCTCTGGCGGTTTTCCAGCTCGTGGCGTGCGGGGCGCTGGCCGCTTTTCTCCCAGGCCGGTCGCAGCAAGCGATGCGCACATACCCCCGCCCCCATCCGGCGCCGACTCCTGTTCCGGCGTCTCCGCAGGCCTTGCGAGTGCACTGACCACGCTGGCCCGCCGCCTGGAAAGCCCACCGGCCCGGCACGCCAGAACACCGCCGGAGCACCCGGTTACAGCTTGCTGATTTCCGGCAGCAGCCAG